>NZ_CAWMCN010000149.1:0-451 GCF_963865925.1 Vibrio sp. ZOR0018
TTCGGCTATGCGTTGTCAACCCCTTAGCCGGGCGTTATGCAACTCAGGTAAATTTAGGGGTTCAATCTTTTGGGATTTCTCCGGCTATTCGTTTTGTGTTGTCGGCAAATGAGCATTTTTACCCTCAAATTCTTGGTTAACTTAAACCGTAAAACAGGCAAATTTCTTTGTTTGCCTCAATTGGTTTTAGCGTTGGCGCGTTGTCAGTTTAACGGGTGCAAAGTGTGGAAAGGGCAAGTTAATCGATCATTTCGCATTTGCTGAAAGTCTTGCTCGGTGAGTTTGTCTCATTCGTTGAAAGGTGGACTTTGTTTTGGCGGCTTATTTATCACGGTTCAGGCTTTGGCTGATTCTTTGTTCACTTAACCAATATTTTGATTGTTTTCTTAATCAAATTTGGTGTAACTTCTGGTTTATCTTATTGAATTTGCATAACAAAGCATTTAAGACG
>NZ_CAWMCN010000150.1:0-388 GCF_963865925.1 Vibrio sp. ZOR0018
TTTTTATGCACGTTTCTCAAGCCCTCGATATCATCAACAGTTATAAACCCAATCAAGTTGAAACACTCGCAGACCTCTTGTCCATTGAGCTCATCAATAGTGCTTATGAGCTTACTGATACCGTTACTCTAAGAAAACGAAAGCTCACTTTAGAGTCGATGGCATGGTTACTGGTTGGCATGGCTATTTATAACGATAAATCCATGGCTGACATTGTCAATATGCTCGATATTGTTGACCGCACAGGTAAGCCATTTGTTGTTCCAAGTGCATTAACACAGCGAAGAAAAAACCTTGGTGAGTCAGCCGCTAAAGCGCTCTTTGAGTGTACGCAAAGTCATTGGTTCAAACAGGCTAACTTACCAAACTGGAACGGACTTACGTTACT
>NZ_CAWMCN010000151.1:0-501 GCF_963865925.1 Vibrio sp. ZOR0018
AAAAACACACTGTAAACACTGAGCTTCAATTTTGCACTAAAGTCGCCACGCGTTGGCAATCCCTCTTGAGCCGTTTGTTAGGCCAACCGATTGACACCGAGACTTTCAAAACCAAAGAACGAGCTTTTTTGTAAACTTGAAACAAACTAACCGATTAATTTATAAACCAAAAACCTAAATCAGCAAAGAAACCAAAAAACTCAAATTTAGCGATTTGGAAGAAAAGTGACGAGCGTAGCATGCTCGGCGGACGTTTGGATGCTGAAGGTTATTTCACCGCTAAACTCACAACGAAAAGCAACCCAACGCGATCAAGAAACAACAAATATGTGATGACGATTTATTGCTTAAGTTAAGCCACAAAACATGGAATTTGCCGTTCAATTCAAACTCGTTTTAGCTGATAAAAACTCACCTTGCCTAACGCCCGGCTAAGGGGTTGACAACGCATAGCCGAACTCAAAAAACACACTGTAAACACTGAACTTCAATTTTGAACTA
>NZ_CAWMCN010000152.1:0-450 GCF_963865925.1 Vibrio sp. ZOR0018
AAAACACACCGTAAACACTGAACTTCAATTTTGTACTAAAGCCGCCACGCGTTGGCAATCCCTCTTGAGCCGTTTGTTAGACCAACCGATTGACACCGATACTTTCACAACCAAAGAACGAGCTTTTTTGTAAACTTAAAACAAACTAACCCATTCATTTATAAACCAAAACCCTAAATCAACAAAGAAACAAAAAATTCAAATTAAGCGATTTGGAAGAAAAGTGACGAGCGTAGCATGCTCGGCGGACGTTTGGATGCCGAAGGTTATTTTGCCGCTAAATTCACAACGATAAACAACCCAACGCGATCAATAAACAACAAATATGTGATGACGATTTATTGCTTAAGTTCAGTCCGAGAACATGGAATTTACCGTTCAATTCAAACTCGTTTTAGCTGATAAAAACTCACCTTGCCTAACGCCCGGCTAAGGGGTTGACAACGCACC
>NZ_CAWMCN010000153.1:0-351 GCF_963865925.1 Vibrio sp. ZOR0018
CAAAAATTCATATTGAAACTGGACAGTAAACAAACTTTACTTGTTGCTCACAATATTGATTTAGCTCCTAGGGTTCCAAATCTAAAAGTTGGCGATCGAGTCCAGTTTTACGGTGAATATGAATGGAACAAAAAAGGTGGTGTCATGCACTGGACGTACAAGGATCCAAACAATAAACACCCGCAAGGTTGGTTAAAGCACAACGGTAAGACGTACGAGTAAAATTCACATAACAAACGGCTCAAGAGGGATTGCCAACGCGTGGCGGCTTTAGTGCAAAATTGAAGTTCAGTGTTTACAGTGTGTTTTTTGAGTTCGGTGGTGCGTTGTCAACCCCTTAGCCGGGCGTTA
>NZ_CAWMCN010000154.1:0-1348 GCF_963865925.1 Vibrio sp. ZOR0018
CAAATATCAGTAGAACTCTCTTAAAAATTCTTTGAACAACTACTTCCAATCGACACTCCCTGATAATTCGTATAACGCCCAATTAAGGGGTGAACAACGCCTCCCCCCAAACCTAAAGCATTGTGCCATAAACACTTAACTGACTTGAAGTGAGGCCGCCAAGCGTTGTGAATCCCTCTTAAATTGCTTGTTATGCGATTTTTCCACGCATTATGTACTGGGGACCTGCTAAACCACCCAAGTACTGCTCAGAAGTATTTTCAAAGCCCCCTCTTTCGTAACACACTCTAGCCCCTGGATTTTTGCAATTAACTGTCAGGTAAATCCAGTTAAACGTTGAGTAGTGTGCTTTTAAGTAAGGGAAAAGAACCTTAACCGCTTCCGTTCCTAGCCCTTGACCTTGGCAGTTGATGTCGATAGCGAAAGCTCTTAAGCCTAGCCCGTCTTTCGGACAAAACTCATAATCAGAAGAATAAGCAACATCTAGCTTGAAGAAACCCACTACTGCGCCGTTGTTTTTTATGGCATGCAAATGAATTGTCTCACTCGCACTAGATATAAATTCTTCAGAAGTACCCGCAAATTTAACCTGTTCATCGGCTAAATGTACATTCTTAACTTCCTCAATATTTGACTCGTTAACCTTTTCTATTTCTAACATTTCACTTCCATACTTTTGAATCGCATAACGCCCGCCTAAGGGGCTGGCAACGCATTACCACTAAACTTAAACACAACAACCGAAACCACCGCGGCTCAATGGGACTGGAAACGCCACGCGTTGACAGTCCCTCTTGAGGCGTTTGTTATGTGCCCGTACTCATTGTGTACTCTGGATGCCCTGTATGTTCATCTAATTGCTCACTGACCACGTTAAAACCTTGGGACAAGTAGAACTGATAACTAGTCTGATTTTCTTTGTATACCGATAGCGTCAGAATCGTTCTCTGACTTTTTGCGTGATTCAGCAATTGCTTACCAATGCCTTTACCTTGCAGCTCGGGAGCTACAAATATGGCAGCTAAACGACTTTCATATAGAGCGTAAAATCCAACAACTTTCGAGTCCATTTCGTAAACGTAGACCTCTGAAGCCGGGATATAAATATTACGCATGCTCTCGACTTGAGATTCCCAAAACTCAGCCGAGATAAAATCGTGAGCTCTAATTGAGGCAGTCAGCCAGATTTCAAGAACTGAATCCATATCATTTTCGTTGTACTTTTTTATCATTCTCAGACTCTAAGTAGTCAAATTTATCAGGGGCAACATAACGCCGCGTTAAGTAGTGAGCAACGCAACCACTGAACCTAAACCATTGTGCCGTAAACACTAAAGCCGAATCAAAC
>NZ_CAWMCN010000155.1:0-357 GCF_963865925.1 Vibrio sp. ZOR0018
GTTTGTTAGGCCAACCAATTGACGCCGACACTTTCACAACCCAAGAACAAGTCTTTTTGTAAAACCAAAACAAACTAAACCATTGATTTATAAATTAAAACTCTAACTTTGCAAAGAAACAAAAAACTCAAATTGAGCGGCTTGGAAGAAAAGTGACGAGCGTAGCATGCTCGGCGGACGTTTGAATGCTGAAGGTTATTTTGCCGCTAAATTCACAACGAAAAGCAACCCAACGCGATCAAGAAACAACAAATATGTGATGACTATTTATCGCTTAACTTAAACCAGAAAACATGGAGTTTACCGTTCAATTCCAACTCGATTTAGCTGATAAAAACTCACTTTGCCTAACGCCCG
>NZ_CAWMCN010000156.1:0-93099 GCF_963865925.1 Vibrio sp. ZOR0018
AAGTTTTTCAAATCATCAATCGACAGCGCGTAACCGCTCAGGTGCAATAAAGAGTAAATCAGCATTGAGCCGTGGCCGTTTGACAGCACAAAACGGTCGCGGTCAGCCCATTGTGGGTTTTGTGGGTTATGGTTTAAGTGACTACGCCAAAGCACTTCAGCGATATCGGCCATACCCATCGGTGCACCAGGGTGACCAGAGTTAGCTTGTTGAACACCGTCCATACTAAGAGCACGGATGGCATTGGCGAGTTCTTTATTAGAAACAAGGTTACGGGAAGACATGTCTGCTCCTGAGTGCATTAAGCGAATTCAAATTAACGGAAATGGGCTGAAAATAGCGCGGCTATTCTCTCAAAGCACTTTTCTCACTGCAAACGTTTTACTGGAGAAATAGTGCTCTTTAGCGCTTATTTTTAGGATAAAAAACCAAACTCCAATTTTTCATCTAAATTTAAGCAAACGTTTGGTTTACAGACAGGCGTAAAAATAACTTGTAATTCGACCATTCAAAACTAGAATAGACGTCTAGATGTAGAAACACCTACATAAACTAATGAATAACGATGGTGAGCGAAGCTTGCCATAGTCCAACGATTAAAAGTGGAGCTCTCATGGTTAAGCACCTGTTTACTTCTGAATCCGTTTCAGAAGGCCATCCAGATAAAATTGCAGACCAAATTTCTGATGCAGTTTTGGATGCGATTCTAGAACAAGACATCAAAGCGCGCGTTGCTTGTGAAACTTACGTGAAAACCGGCATGGTCATGGTTGGTGGTGAAATCACTACCTCTGCATGGGTGGACATTGAAGAGCTTACTCGCCAAACCGTTCGTGAAATTGGTTACGTCAACTCAGAGATGGGTTTCGATGCCAATTCTTGCGCCGTTTTGAATACCATTGGTAAACAGTCACCTGATATCAACCAAGGTGTTGATAAGGCCGATCCTAAAGAACAAGGCGCCGGTGACCAAGGTATTATGTTCGGTTACGCGACCAACGAAACTGAAATCCTTATGCCGGCACCGATCACCTACGCTCACCGCTTGATGCAAAAACAAGCAGAAGTGCGTAAAAATGGCACGCTTTCTTGGCTACGTCCTGATGCAAAATCTCAAGTTACCTTCCAATATGACCAAGGTAAAATTGTCGGAATTGATGCAGTCGTTCTTTCAACGCAACATTGCGACTCTATCTCGACAGCTGACCTACGCGAAGGCGTCATGGAAGAGATCATTAAGCCTGTGTTGCCAGCCGAGTGGCTTAGCAAAGAGACCAAATTCTTCATCAACCCAACCGGTCGTTTTGTGATTGGCGGCCCAATGGGTGACTGTGGTTTAACTGGTCGTAAGATCATCGTTGATACCTACGGCGGCGCAGCGCGTCACGGTGGTGGTGCATTCTCTGGTAAAGATCCATCAAAAGTAGACCGTAGTGCAGCCTACGCGGCGCGTTATGTAGCGAAAAACATCGTGGCGGCTGGCCTTGCTGACCGCTGTGAAATTCAGTTGTCATACGCCATTGGTATCGCAGATCCAACCTCAATCATGGTCGAAACCTTTGGTACTGAGAAAGTATCACAAGAGATCATCATTGAAGCGGTACGCCAGCACTTCGACCTACGCCCATACGGCCTACAAGAAATGCTCAATTTGCTGCAACCGATCTACAAGAAAACCGCCGCTTACGGTCACTTCGGCCGTGAAGAGTTTCCTTGGGAAGCGACTGACAAAGCCGCCATCCTGCGTGACTTTGCTGGCTTGAAGTAATTTTCAACCTAGTTTAAATTTGTAAGCCCTTGCTCATTCGCAAGGGCTTTTTTCTAGGAATGAATCTGTGCCTAATTTTGAGCTACATTACCGTGCGCAAGTAAAAGCAAAACAGTGCATCACAACCGCTCGTCACTATTTTCAACACGACTTCCCTATGCCGAGTATCAGCTATCAGTTACGGGGAAAGGCGGCAGGTAAGGCTTATTTACAACGTTGGGAAATCAGACTGAATCCAGTGCTGTTTGCTGAAAATCAACGCGCCTTTCTCGATGAAGTGATCCCACATGAAATCGCCCACCTAATTACCTACCAGCGCTATGGTCGTGTTCGTCCACACGGTAAAGAGTGGCAGGCCGTGATGAATCAAGTGTTTCATTTACCAGCCAATACCACTCATCGCTTTGAAGTCTCTTCTGTGCAAGGCAAAACCTTTGAATATCACTGCGCCTGTGCGCATTATCCGCTCACTGTCCGTCGTCACAATAAAGTGATGCGCAATCAAGCCACCTACCGCTGTCAACACTGTGCACAAACGCTCCATTTTACTGGCGTGCAGCTTTCCTAAATAAACTTTGGTTGCTGCTACTTGAATCTACAGCTGTGTGGTTACACCCATCTGCAATTAACAACAAAAACATCATTTATTATTCTTTAATCTGAGTGTTAGACTAATAAAAACCATACTTATATCAGTCTAAATGATGTCCTATTTTCGCTTATTGCTTGTGAATAGCAGCTTAGCTTTGTTCTCGTTTTGTGCCCTAGCTGCGCCTCCCGCTTCCTTTTCTCAAGCTAAAAAAGAAGCATTGAAAATCTATCATGATCATCCAGTGAGCTTTTACTGCGGTTGTGACATTGCATGGCAAGGTAAGAAAGGCACGCCCGACTTACAAGCTTGTGGTTACCAAGTTCGCAAACAACAAACTCGCGCCAGCCGTATTGAATGGGAACACGTCGTCCCTGCTTGGCAATTTGGCCACCAGCGTCAGTGCTGGCAACAAGGTGGGCGTAAAAATTGCACCAAAAATGATACTATTTTTCGTTCGATGGAAGCTGACCTTCACAACCTGACGCCGGCGATTGGCGAAGTTAACGGCGATCGTTCAAACTACAATTTCAGTCAGTGGAATGGCGTCGAAGGTGAAAGCTATGGCCGTTGTGAAATGCAGGTCGATTTTAAACAACGCAAAGTCATGCCACCCGATAGAGCACGTGGCTCAATTGCTCGTACCTATCTGTACATGAGCCAAAACTATGGCTTTCAGTTATCCAAGTCCCAAACACAACTAATGCAAGCGTGGAATCGCCAATACCCAGCCGATGAGTGGGAATGCAAACGCGATCAGCGAATTGCCAAAGTTCAAGGCAATCACAACCCATTTGTGCAGCAACAGTGCCGTTCATGAGGTACTTTTTGTGGGCCATTTTCGTGATTGAAACTCGCCCTTGCCCCTTGTTTTTTCAGTGTAAAGCATCCATGTTAATGGCTATTCAACGTCAGGTAGGAACTATCCATGCGTATCCCTAGAATTTATCATCCGACTCCTCTTCAACCCTCAAGCATTATTGCTCTCAATGATGATGCGGCTGGGCATATTGGCCGGGTGTTACGCATGCAAGCGGGCCAAGAAGTACTGCTTTTTGATGGCAGTGGCGCGGAATTTCCAGCGGAAATTACCGAGGTCAGCAAAAAAAATGTGCTGGTCAATGTGTTGAAAAGAGTCGAAAGCAGCTGTGAATCGCCTCTTAATTTACACCTTGGGCAGGTGATCTCGCGTGGAGACAAAATGGAGTTCACCATTCAAAAATCGGTCGAACTTGGCGTCAATACCATCACGCCTTTGATTTCTGAACGTTGCGGCGTGAAATTAGATGCCAAACGTTTTGAGAAAAAACTGGAACAGTGGCAAAAAATTGCAATCAGCGCTTGTGAGCAGTGCGGCCGCAATATAGTGCCGCTGATCCGCCCAATTATGCAGTTGGAAGAGTGGTGTGCCGAACCCAGTGATGCGCTCAAGCTCAACTTACATCCACGTGCGAAGTATTCAATTAATACCCTGCCTCAACCCATCAATAAAGTCCGTTTGTTGATTGGCCCTGAAGGGGGCTTATCAGAATCAGAAATTAGCATGACTGAACAGTACCATTTTGAAGAAACCTTGCTAGGCCCACGCGTACTGCGTACTGAAACTGCGGCCTTAACGGCTATTACTGCTCTTCAAGTTCGCTTTGGCGATCTTGGCTAACCGGAGAAAAACAATGATTAAACTTGGTATCGTCATGGACCCTATCTCGTCCATTAACATCAAAAAAGATTCCAGCTTTGCCATGTTGCTAGAAGCGCAGCGTCGTGGTTATGAAATCCACTATATGGAGATGAATGATCTACACTTAGATCAAGGTGTCGCTTTTGCCGATACCAAAGTGGTGACATTGAAAGAAGATCCGAATGGTTGGTATGAGTTTTTATCTGAGCAAACTATTCCACTGGCTGATCTCGATGCAGTGTTGATGCGTAAAGATCCGCCGTTTGACACTGAATATATCTACGCAACCTACATTCTAGAACGCGCAGAAGAAGCAGGAACATTAATCGTCAATAAGCCGCAAAGCTTACGTGACTGCAATGAGAAACTGTTTACGGCATGGTTCCCTGAACTAACGCCAACCACCATAGTGACGCGTAAAGCGGAAAAAATTAAAGCCTTCCGCGCGCAACATGGTGATGTGATTTTAAAACCGTTAGACGGTATGGGCGGGGCATCTATCTTCCGCGTTAAAGAGGGTGATCCAAACGTATCTGTCATTATCGAAACATTAACTAACCACGGCCAAAACTACTGTATGGCGCAAACTTTTGTACCTGACATCAGCAACGGTGATAAACGTATTTTAGTGGTCGATGGTGAACCAATGCCTTACTGCCTAGCGCGAATTCCGGCACAAGGTGAAACCCGTGGCAATTTGGCAGCGGGTGGCCGTGGTGAAGCGCGTCCGCTAAGCGAAACCGATAAAAAAATTGCTCAAACTATTGCTCCAACATTGAAAGAAAAAGGCTTAATCTTTGTCGGACTTGACGTTATTGGCGACAAGCTCACTGAGATCAACGTGACGAGCCCTACGTGTATTCGTGAAATAGAGGCCGCCTTTGATATCTCAATTACCGGTAAGTTGATGGACGCGATTGAGCGTCGAATCAACAAGTCATGCTGAACTGGGCAAACTCTTGCCCAGTAATTTGCGATAGGTTGGAGGCAGTATGAATCTTACAAATCATTTTTTAGTCGCCATGCCAAGTATGAGAGACCCTTACTTCAAGCACAGTGTTATTTACATCTGTGAGCACAATGAAGAAGGGGCGATGGGCTTGATGATTAATGTGCCGATTGATATCACCGTGGGCGGCATGTTAAACCAAGTCGATGTTGAGCCAAGCTACCCGAAGCTTCAACTTGATAGCCTAAAAAGGCCCGTATTGAATGGCGGTCCTGTTTCTGAAGATCGCGGTTTTATCCTACATCGACCGAAAGATCATTATGAATCCAGCATCCGTATGAGCGATGACATTGCCGTCACCACATCGAAAGATATTTTAGCGGTACTGGGCACGGATGCCGAACCAAGTCACTATCTTGTGGCTCTGGGTTATTCAGGCTGGGAGCCGGGTCAGCTTGAGTTAGAGCTGGCTGAAAATTCTTGGTTAACCATTGAGGCCGATCCAGAGGTTATCTTTAATACGCCCATTCACGATAAGTGGAATCAGGCGATTAAAAAACTCGGCATTGACCCCATCCAACTCTCAGCACAAGCTGGGCATGCTTAACTTTTACGGCTCTAACCTTTACGGCTCTAACTAGGTAACGCGCCTTTTTAGAGCCTTCGTTGCACCATTCAAGATACTGATTATGACATCCAGAACCATTATGGCTTTTGACTTTGGCACCAAAAGCATCGGCAGTGCGATTGGCCAAGAAGTTACAGGCACCGCATCGCCACTTAAAGCCTTTAAAGCCAATGACGGAATTCCACATTGGGAAGAGATCGAAAAGCAGATCAAAGAGTGGCAACCCCATTTATTGGTGGTAGGGCTACCAACAGATTTGCACGGTAAAGCGTTGGAAACCATTACTCCGCGAGCCAAAAAATTTGCGCAGCGTTTACACGGGCGCTTTGGCTTACCCGTCGAGATGCATGACGAACGGCTTTCAACCCGGGAAGCCCGCGCCGACTTATTTGCCATGGGCGGCTATAAAGCGCTGAGCAAAGGCAATGTCGATTGCCAATCAGCCGTAGTGATCTTAGAGAGCTGGTTTGAAGCGCAATGGGGCGCTTAACTTAACCTCGCGTAACTTAACTTTAATACAGCGGTGCAGAACAATCCCGAATCGAGTTCGGGATTGTTCGTCTTGAACTGCAACTATTCCATATCAATCTGCACGTTATCCAATGTGCCACTGCTGATCCCTTCGCCACGCTTTGTTTTTAACATTAAACGCAAATCGTTAGCCGAGTCAGCGCTGTGCAGTGCATCTTGTTCACTGATTTTGTCATCAACGACCAGTTGATACAGTGCTTGGTCAAAAGTCTGCATCCCCACTTCTTTTGATTTGCCCATCGTCGCTTTCAATTCGTGCAGATCACCACGGCGGATCAAATCGGAAATTCGAGGGCTGTTGAGTAAAATCTCAAACACACCATGTCGTCCCTTGCCATTCTTATCGCGGATCAACTGCTGCCCCACGACGCCTTTGAGGTTCATTGATAGATAAAACAAAAACTGCTCTTTTTGCTCTTTAGGAACCAAATGCAAAATTCGCTCAAGCGCTTGGTTGGCATTGTTAGCATGTAACGTTGCCATACATAAATGACCTGTCTCGGCAAAGGTCATCGCATATTCCATCGTTTCACGTGAACGGATCTCACCAATTAAAATCATATCAGGGGCTTGGCGCAGCGAGTTTTTCAGCGCCACTTCGTAACTCTCGGTATCCAACCCCACTTCTCGCTGGGTCACAATGCAACGCTGATGCTCATGCACAAACTCAATCGGATCTTCCACTGTTAAAATATGCCCAGTTCGGTGCGAGTTACGATAGCCCGTCATGGCCGCCATGGTGGTCGATTTGCCCGACCCCGTCGCGCCTACCACCAGAACCAGCCCACGCTTTGCAATCGAGAGATCTTGCAACACACCCGGTAACTTTAATTCTTCAAAAGTGGGGATATGAGTTTCAATGCGGCGGATCACCGCACCGGGCAGCTCACGTTGGAAAAAAGCACTGACACGAAAGCGGCCAATCTCTCTCACCACTGCAAAATTGGCTTCACGTGTACGTTGAAATTCACGGCGGCGATCCTCATCCATCATGGCATCTAACAACGCCATCACCTGCGTTTGGGATAACTTTTCGCCATGAGCTCTTAACTCTCCATCGACGCGAAATAACACTGGCGCTCCTACGGTGAGGTACAAGTCGGAAGCTTTTTGAGTCAACATACCCTCAAGACATTGGTTCAGTTCCATGAGCTCTCTCTTAAAATGGTGATGAATTGACTTCCAGTTTTTTCTGCACTTCTTCTTGATCGACAATACCTTGCGCAATCAACTGTTTAGAATTCTGTTCCATGGTTTGCATGCCATGCGCCGCACCCGTTTAGATGATGGAGTACATCTGCGCAACCTTATCCTCGCGGATCAAGTTACGAATCGCTGGAGTGGCAAGCATAATTTCATGACATGCGACGCGGCCCCCACCTAAACGTTTTAGCAACTTTTGCGCAATCACGGCTCGCAATGATTCAGAGAGCATTGAACGAACCATCTCTTTATCACTACCGGGAAACACATCAATGATCCGGTCGATAGTTTTCGCCGCAGAGCTGGTATGTAACGTGCCAAACACTAAATGCCCGGTTTCAGCCGCGGTTAACGCTAAGCTGATGGTTTCTTGATCGCGCAGCTCACCGACCAAGATTACATCCGGATCTTCGCGCAGCGCCGAGCGTAGCGCCGCTTTAAAACTGTGGGTATCTCGGTGCACTTCACGTTGGTTAACCAAACATTTATTGTTGCTATGCACAAACTCAATTGGGTCTTCAATGGTTAAAATGTGTTTGTTGTGATGAGAATTAATGTAATCAACCATTGCTGCCAGTGTGGTCGACTTACCCGACCCTGTTGGCCCAGTCACCAGCACCAATCCTTTCTCATAATTGGCGATTTTATTAAAAATGTCAGGCGCTTGTAGTTCTTCCAAGGTTGGGATCACCGTAGGAATCGTCCGGAAAACCGCAGAGCAGCCACGAGATTGATGGAAAGCATTGACACGAAAACGCCCTACATTAGGCAGCTCAAATGAGAAATCCACTTCCAGTTTCTCTTCAAATTCACTACGCTGAGCATCGTTCATGATCTCAAAAATCAAACGATGCACGTCAGCATGAGTAAAAGCAGGCACTCCGAGCTTTCTTACTTCACCATCTATCCGTACCATAGGTGGAACACCTGCAGATAGGTGTAGATCCGAAGCGTTGTGCTTTACACTAAAATCCAGTAGCTCAGCGATATCCATTTAATTTCCTTAGTAAAGTCAGGCTATGAGTAGTATTCAACAAAACATTGAACAGATCACTTCACAAATTGAAAGTGCACAACAAAAGTGTGGACGCGCTCGAGAGAGAGTGCAACTTTTAGCGGTCAGTAAGACCAAACCTGTCGAGGCGATTCTAGAAGCAGCGCGCGCTGGGCAACGTTTATTTGGTGAAAACTATGTGCAAGAGGGCGCGGATAAAGTTCAATACTTCAATACCTTGCACCCCGAACTGGATTTAGAATGGCACTTTATCGGCCCAATTCAGTCCAATAAATCGCGCATTGTGGCCGAGAACTTTGCTTGGGTGCACACGGTGGATCGAAGTAAAATTGCCCAGCGTTTAAATGATCAACGTCCAGCAGGCATGCCACCACTACAGGTCTTGATTCAAGTCAACACCAGCGGTGAAAGCTCGAAATCGGGCATTGGTGAACACGAAATAGTTGAGTTGGCAGAGTTGATATCCGCGCTACCCAACCTCACGTTAAGAGGACTGATGTCTATTCCTGAGAATGTCCCCGATTACGCTGCGCAACTTGCCGCATTTCAAAAACTGGCGAGCTTACAAGCGCAATTGTCTGAACGTTTTTCAGGGTTAGATACGCTCTCAATGGGCATGAGTGGCGACATGCAAGCGGCGATTGAAGCTGGTAGCACTATGGTGAGGATCGGCACCGCTATTTTTGGTGCGCGTGATTACGCTTAGCACTGGCTTATCTATCAACCACATAATAATCAATCAGCGACAAGCAATTAGAGGTCAGCAGATGCAGCAGAGAAACATCACTTTTATCGGTGCAGGCAATATGGCCAAAGCAATTATTGCAGGCTTAGTCGCCAGCGGTTATCCAGCTGATAGAATTACCGCGACCGCACCGTCAGAAACAAGACGCAAACCACTGGAAAGTGCTTATGGCATTCACACCACCAGCGATAATCTTGCCGCAGCGCAGCAAGCCGATGTGGTGGTACTGGCGGTCAAACCGCAGTTGATGACCAGTGTCTGTCAACCTTTGCAATCCATTGATTTTAGAAATAAGTTGGTGATCTCCATTGCAGCAGGTGTTTCTGCGGCGCGCCTTAATGAGATGCTGGCAACCGAACTACAACTAGTACGCGCCATGCCCAATACACCTTCGCTGATCAATCGAGGCATGAGCGGTCTATTTGCCGCTCCAAGCGTATCAGAGCAAGACAAACGCTTTACCGCACAATTGCTACAAGCCGTTGGTGAAGTGTGCTGGGTTGAAAACGAGTCCGCCATTAATGGCATCATCGCCGCTGCAGGCAGTGCGCCTGCCTACTTCTTTTTGTTTATGGAAGCGATGCAAAATGAAGCCATCGCTCAAGGCTTTGATAAAGAAACGGCCCGTTTGTTAGTACAACAAGCGGCGTTAGGCGCAGCCGAAATGGTGGTGGCAAACCCTGAGATTGAACTCTCGACATTGCGTGAACAAGTGACCTCCAAAGGCGGCACCACCGCCGAGGCGATTCGCACCTTTAACGAGCATCAACTTGCCAATATCGTTGCACAAGCGATGCAAGCGGCCGTAACTCGTGCACAAGAAATGGAAAAACTGTTTTAATCCTAGTGGCGTTTCACTAAGCTATAGCGCAAAAGCGCAAACGACACTCTACTCATATTAAGGGCTAGCTATGAATTCAATGAGTTTTTTGATCTCCACCCTGTTTGATCTGTACATCATGGTCGTAATTTTACGCATCTGGTTACAAGCAGCGCGTGCCGATTTCTATAACCCATTCTCCCAGTTTATCGTCAAAGCAACACAACCTGTGGTTGGCCCACTGCGCCGAGCGATTCCATCCATTGGCAGCCTAGATTTGGCCACGGTTCTCTTTGCGTACGTGCTGTGCGTATTGAAATTTATTGCCTTAATGCTGGTGGCATCAGGTGGTGCGGTTAGTTTTAGCGTCTACTTTTTATTCTTAGGCTTACTCTCGTTAGTCAAATCCGCTGGCGGTTTACTGTTCTGGGTACTGTTGATCCGCGCCATTCTCAGTTGGGTTAGCCAAGGCCGAAGCCCGATTGAATACGTATTTCATCAATTAACCGAGCCGATGCTTGCGCCGATCCGTCGTATTCTACCAGCGATGGGTGGTTTTGATTTAAGTGTATTGGTGCTGTTTATTGTGCTGCAGTTTGCGAACTTCCTAATGGGCGATTTTATTGGCCCAGTATGGTATCAGTTGTAATGTCATCTGCTGTTTGGCAAGAGGGAGAGGATCTAATCCTCAAACTCTACATCCAACCCAAAGCAAGCCGCGATAGTATCGTCGGCTTGCATGGTGAGGAGCTCAAAATTGCCATCACAGCCCCGCCTGTTGATGGCAAAGCCAACGCGCATTTAACCAAATTCTTGGCCAAACAATTTAAAGTCGCCAAAGGTTTAATCGAGATAGAAAAAGGGGAATTGGGACGTCATAAACAAGTCCGAATTCATTCACCTCAAGTGATACCAGAGCCGATTGAAGCCATCTTGTGATGGCTTTTTATTTAGCCCACTCTGTTTTGTAAGGAGCACCACATGCGTAAATGGATGATAGCGTTTGTTATAGCCTTTATTTCGCTACCCACACTCGCCGAGCAGTTTCAAACCATCAAGAATGTTGAAGTTCACTACTCAGCTTTCAACTCAACATTTTTAACGCCACAAGTGGCGCGCAGTTATCAGTTAAAACGTAATGGTTACTCGGCTATTTTAAACATCAGCGTATTAGATAACTCGGCCTTAGGTAAACCAGCTATGGAAGCGACACTCAAAGGCAATGCGAAAAACCTAATCGGTCAGGTACGTGAACTTGAATTTAAGCAATTCAAAGAGGGCAACGCGATTTATTACCTCGCTGAATTCCCCATTACCAATGAAGAGAATTTGAGTTTTGACATTGAGGTTGATGCGGGCTTAAAAGGCACCGGTAAGCTTAAATTCACCCAAAAATTCTACGTCGAAGAATAGAGAAATAGTGCAATGAAAAAAATAGTATTAGCCACAGGAAACCAAGGCAAAGTGCGCGAAATGGCTGATCTGCTGGTTGATTTCGGTTTTGATGTGGTGGCGCAAACAGAATTAAACGTCCCAGAAGCCGAGGAAACTGGCACCACCTTTATTGAAAATGCGATCATCAAAGCACGACATGCTGCCAAAATCACTGGCTTACCTGCGATTGCCGATGACTCCGGCTTAGAAGTGGATTATCTGCAAGGCGCTCCGGGAATTTACTCGGCGCGCTACGCTGGTGAAAATGCCAGTGACCAACAAAACCTAGAAAAATTATTAGCGGCGATGGAAGGTGTACCAGACGAACAACGCACCGCTCGTTTTCATTGCGTGCTGGTTTTCATGCGTCACGAAAATGACCCAACACCATTGGTCTGCCATGGTACGTGGCAAGGTCGTATCTTGCACCAAGCTCACGGCAGTAACGGTTTTGGTTATGATCCAATCTTCTTTGTCCCTGAAGATAACTGCGCTTCAGCTGAACTGCTACCTGCACGTAAAAAGCAGCTTTCACATCGTGGCAAAGCGCTAAAAATGCTATTTAAAACCTTAAGCGAGCAAAATTCATAATGTTGCAACCACCCGCGCTGAGTTTGTACGTGCACATCCCATGGTGTGTACAAAAATGCCCCTATTGTGATTTTAACTCTCACGCGCTAAAGCACGATATTCCTGAACGTGAATACATTGATGCGCTATTGGAGGATCTCGATACCGATATCGCCAAATACCGCCTTGTAGACCATCCTCGCCCATTGCATTCCATTTTTATTGGCGGTGGTACACCGAGTCTTTTTTCTGCTGAAGGTATTGCTCGCCTGCTGCAAGGCATTGAAGCGCGTATTGCGTTTAAGCCTGGGATTGAAATCACCATGGAAGCTAACCCGGGCACGGTAGAGGCTGACCGTTTTGTTGGATATCGACAAGCAGGGGTGACGCGCATCTCGATTGGTGTACAAAGTTTTGAGCCACAAAAACTGGCACGTTTAGGGCGAATTCATGGTCAGCAAGAAGCGGTTAATGCCGCTCAATTAGCTCATCAAATTGGCTTAAACAGCTTCAACTTAGATTTGATGCATGGCTTACCCGATCAAAACTGTGAACAAGCGCTGGCCGATTTAGACAAAGCGATTGCACTAAACCCACCTCATCTTTCTTGGTATCAACTGACCATTGAACCTAATACGGTTTTCTACTTTAAACCGCCCACTTTGCCAGATGATGACGCACTGTGGGATATTTTTGAGCTGGGTCACCAAAAATTGGCCGCCGCTGGGTACGTGCAGTATGAAATTTCTGGCTATAGCAAACCCGGCTATCAATGCCAACACAACTTAAATTACTGGCGCTTTGGTGATTATCTGGGGATTGGTTGTGGCGCGCATGGCAAGCTCAGCTTTAACGATGGGCGTATTGTACGCACCACTAAGGTGAAGCATCCGCGTGGCTATCTCAATTTACTCAAACCTTACTTGGATGACGAATTTGAAGTCGCCGCTGCGGATCGCCCTTTTGAATTCTTCATGAACCGCTTTCGCTTGATGGAACCTTGTCCGAAACAAGACTTTGTTGAAACAACTGGATTAAGTTTAAGCGTGATTCAGCCAACGATAGATTGGGCACTAGCCGAACACTATTTAACGCAAACCGAAAGTCACTGGCAAATCACAGAAAAAGGAAAACTGTTTCTTAATGACTTGCTCGAAGCCTTTATGGCTGACGACTAAAAAGATAACCCCAACAGAGATTGGCTAACCTAATCGGTAGCCAATCTTTTGCCAAAAACACGGGCTGTCAGAAAATATTGAACTTAAAAGATAGAGCGACCAATACGCTCAGCCAAGAGTTCTAACATCTTAGTTCCCGCAAAAGAATTACCTGACGCATCAAGCTCTGGCGACCAAACCGCAATCGTCATCTCCCCAGGAACAACAGCAATAATACCGCCACCTACGCCCGATTTACCCGGCATGCCAACACGATAAGCGAACTCTCCTGCGCCATCATACAAACCGCAAGTCGCCAATAAGGCATTGATCTGCTTACTTTGTGTCGGCGTTACTATCGCTTCCTTGGTATGCACGGACACCCCTTTATTCGCCAGATAACTGAAGGTTTTCGCTAATTGAACACAGCTCATTTTAAGTGAACAAGCGTGAAAATAGTTGTGCAGTACCGGGATAACATCATTATCGAAATTACCAAACGATCGCATCAAATAGGCGATGGCGGCATTGCGATCGCTGTGCATCATTTCTGAAGCCGCTACCACTTTGTCGTATACGATGCCCTCTTCACCCGACAACTGACGTACAAACTCCAGTAAGCGCTGCCGAGGGGCTGATAAACGGCTATGCAGCATATCCGCCACCACAATAGCTCCAGCATTGATAAAAGGGTTACGCGGAATACCCTGCTCCATTTCAAGCTGGATCATCGAATTAAACGCTTGGCCTGAAGGTTCTTTTCCGACACGAAGCCATAGCTCTTCTGGTTTATAAAGCATCATAGCAAGCGTTAAGCTCAAAGCTTTAGAGATGGATTGAATTGAGAATCCTTCCGTGGCATCTCCAGCCGAAATCACTTCACCTTGATTGGTGTAAACCGCGATCGCCAGCTTGTTATTCGGTACTTTGGCTAAAGCAGGAATGTAATCGGCGACTTTTCCTTTGCCGATCAGTGGGCGAACCTCACACAAAATATCAGCAAGTAGATTGGGTGTTAGCTTCATGGGTGACTTTACCTCGGGTGAGAAATGTTTTTCTCTATTTTTATAATGATTTTCGTAGGGCGCTAAGGCCGAAAAAGCCAACATTACAACAATGTTGGCTTTTCTTTAATCGCTAATTTTGTTGCAGCAACAAAAGTGAGTCGTTACGCGGTGCGTTTATATTTGATATCCCACACACCATGACCTAAACGGTGACCACGCGCTTCAAATTTAGTCAAAGGACGCTCTTCAGGACGAGGAATATAGTCACCTTCTGCGGCAATATTGGCAAAGCCCGGCGCTTGATTCATCACTTCAATCATATGCTCAGCGTAGTTTTCCCAATCGGTCGCCATATGAAAGATACCCTCTTCCATTTTTAGTTTTTGACGCACCATTTCCGCAAATTCTAACTGCACAATACGGCGCTTATGGTGACGTTTTTTGTGCCAAGGATCAGGGAAGAACAGTTGCAGTGTATGCAGGCTACCATCAGGGATCATGTGTTCAAATACTTCCACTGCATCATGGCACATCACGCGTAAATTAGTCACGCCAGCATCACGAGCGGCTGACAAACAGGCGCCAACACCTGGGCTATGCACTTCAATACCAAAGAAGTTTTTTTGCGGTGCATTTTTAGCCATTTCAACTAATGAAGCGCCCATACCAAAACCGATTTCTAAAACCACCGGGTTATCGTTACCAAAAACCGCCGCCCAATCGAGCAATTGTGGCTGGAAATCAATACCCATTGTTGGCCAACATTCATTCATTGCCGCTTCTTGGCCTTTGGTTAATCGACCCTCACGACGAACGAAACTACGGATTCGACGCAGTATTTTGCCTTCTTCGGTATATTCGTTGGTGGTTACTTCACTCATTGATCTTGCCTGCACATTGATTAATCAAAGCGGGGATTATCCAAAGAATTATTCTCGGTGCAAGTGTTATCGAAATAAACTTGTTGGATAAATCCACACAATTTGTCCGTTTTACAACGTCACATTTATGTGGTGCAATTTTGCTCCACTAAAACTATAAACCAAAGAGCCTGTCGTGACACCTTTCGCTAACGCCATTTTAAAATGGTATGACGCCTATGGGCGCAAACATTTGCCGTGGCAACAAAACAAAACGGCCTACAGCGTTTGGCTGTCGGAAATTATGCTCCAACAAACTCAAGTCGCAACGGTAATCCCTTATTTCGAACGCTTCATGCAACGTTTTCCAACCGTGATTGATTTAGCCAATGCAGAACAAGACGAGGTACTGCACCTATGGACCGGCCTTGGTTATTACGCACGTGCGCGCAATCTACACAAAGCAGCCAAAATAGTGGCCAGCGAATATGGCGGTGAGTTTCCCCTTGATATCGAACAGATGAATGCTCTACCGGGTATTGGCCGCTCAACCGCTGCGGCGGTGCTTTCTTCGGTTTATAAGCAGCCGCACGCCATTTTAGATGGTAACGTAAAGCGTACTTTAGCCCGCTGTTTTGCTGTCGAAGGCTGGCCGGGGCAAAAAAAGGTTGAAACTCAGTTGTGGCAACATGCCGAACAAAATACGCCAGCGCAAGATGTTGATAAATATAACCAAGCCATGATGGATATGGGGGCGATGGTCTGCACACGCAGCAAACCGAAATGCACGCTCTGCCCAGTTGAATCTTTTTGCATCGCCAATAAACAAAATAACCCACTCGATTATCCGGGCAAAAAACCAAAAACAGACAAACCAACCAAACAAACTTGGTTTGTGATGCTGCACCATAACCATCAAGTATGGTTAGAACAGCGCCCTCAAAGTGGAATTTGGGGTGGATTATTTTGCTTCCCTGAAAACCCCAATAGCGCCATCGAAGATCAACTTGATCACAGAGCCATCAAAGAGAGCGCTATCCGCTCTATTCGCCCACTCATCGCTTTTCGCCACACGTTTAGCCATTATCATTTAGAGATCACACCGATCTTGGTGGAGTTATCTCAACAACCGAACATCATCATGGAAGCAAGCAAAGGTCTTTGGTATAACTTAGCCCAACCGGAACAAATCGGCTTAGCCGCTCCTGTAAAACAGTTGCTAGAAAGCCTTCCATTTGAAATTAACCCTTAAAACACCGAAGAGGAAGTGACCATGAGCCGCACTGTATTTTGTGCTCGACTAAATAAAGAAGCCGACGGTTTGGATTTTCAACTGTACCCAGGTGAATTAGGTAAACGTATTTTTGACAACATCTCAAAAGAGGCTTGGGCACAATGGCAGCATAAGCAAACCATGCTGATCAACGAGAAAAAACTCAATATGATGGACCCTGAACATCGTAAATTGCTGGAAACCGAAATGACCAACTTCCTATTTGAAGGAAAAGAGGTCCATATCGAAGGCTACACGCCACCAAGCAAATAAGAGATACCTTATTTATTTCGAGGATAATCAATGACATCATGGTAAACGCTCTGATGTCATTTTTGTATTGGGAAGATAATGAGAAAGCTGACTTACTTTTTTATTGCAATGCTACTGGCCGGTTGTAGCCGAGAATTAGTTGAACGCATATACAGCGTCGACTATGAGCCGACCAACCGTTTTGCCAAAAACTTAGCGCAATTACCCGGGCAATTTGTCAAAGATACCGCCGCCTTAGATGCACTGATCAGCAGTTTTTCTGGCAACATTGAGAAACGCTGGGGCAGTAAAGAGATCAAAGTGGCCGGTAAAAGCAACTATGTAAAATACATCGATAATTACCTGAGTCGTTCCGAAGTCAATTTCTCCACGGGAACCATTATTATCGAAACAGTTTCCCCAACTGACCCCAAAAAACATCTGCGCAATGCCATTATTACCACCTTGCTCACGCCTGATGATCCCGCACACGTTGACCTTTTCTCTTCACAAAATATCGAATTGAATGGTCAGCCATTTTTGTACAACCAAGTGCTTGATCAAGATAAACAACCGATCCAGTGGGGTTGGCGCGCGAATCGATTTGCTGATTATCTTATTGAAAATAAATTAAAAGTTAAGAACGTTGATTTCAAAAAAGCCTACTATGTGGAAATTCCTATGGTAGCGGATCATGCCTCTAAACGAGGTTATAAATACGCCGACATCGTGCACCGAGCCTCGAAAAAATATAACATTCCCGAAGATCTGATCTACGCGATCATAAAAACTGAAAGTAGCTTTAACCCCTACGCCGTCAGTTGGGCCAATGCGTATGGCCTGATGCAAGTGGTTCCTAAAACCGCAGGTCGAGATGTCTTTAAACTGGTCAAAAATAAATCTGGTGAGCCCAGTCCTGAATATCTGTTTGATCCCGAAAAAAATATTGATACGGGAACGGCCTATTTTTATATTCTGAAAAACCGCTACCTCAAAGAGGTCAGCCATCCAACGTCACTCGAATACAGTATGATTTCGGCCTACAACGGCGGCACAGGAGGAGTACTGAATACCTTTAGCAAAGATAGGAAACGAGCGATGAGGGACTTAAATTCACTGCAACCCAATCAAGTCTATTGGGCGCTGACCCAAAAACACCCTAATGCTGAATCGAGAAGGTACTTAGAAAAAGTAACAAAATTCAAAAAGGAATTTAACGCAGGTGGATAAAAAAGCGCAGCTTTGTCTAAATTCGCAGCAAACAAACCGTTTTTTCAAAATATTTCCAAAAAGCAGTTGACGATTGAAGGGAAAATCCGTTTAATAGCGCTCCGTTGCCCGGATAGCTCAGTCGGTAGAGCAGAGGATTGAAAATCCTCGTGTCGGTGGTTCGATTCCGCCTCCGGGCACCACAAATTAAATTGTTGGTGCTTTTGTTAAAGTAGCAGCAAGCAATAAATAAAGTGCGCCGACTTAGCTCAGTAGGTAGAGCAACTGACTTGTAATCAGTAGGTCACCAGTTCGATTCCGGTAGTCGGCACCATTTATTGCCTCGATAGCTCAGTCGGTAGAGCAGAGGATTGAAAATCCTCGTGTCGGTGGTTCGATTCCGCCTCGAGGCACCATTATTTGGTGCGAAGTCTTAGACTTACACAGATAATTCCCCCTTAGTTCAGTTGGTAGAACGGCGGACTGTTAATCCGTATGTCGCAAGTTCAAGTCTTGCAGGGGGAGCCACTTTTAAAGCCAAGTCTAACGACTTGGCTTTTTTATTACCTGTCATATTTATCCAATCCCCTCTACCTCTACAGCGATTACCTCTACAACGATTAAATTATGGGTCAGTCCATTTTCCGTCAAAAACTAAAACCAGTCTGGTGAGTTTGCTCCTTTAGTGTAACCAAGCGGATAAACGTGTGTTTTTCAACGCGCTTTTATTCGCTATTTGCTCCATTCAAAGCTCCTATTTTCTTTTCAACGCCTCTTTCCCTATCTAATCTGACACTAATTTTTAACGAAAATGGGCAAAAACGAGTCACTAAGTATAGAAAAACAACAAACGACATTTTTTTTGCATTTTACTGTTGACGTTAAATGCGAAAAACCTTTTAATACACCCCGTCGCCCGGATAGCTCAGTCGGTAGAGCAGAGGATTGAAAATCCTCGTGTCGGTGGTTCGATTCCGCCTCCGGGCACCACAGTTTCTAAATTGTTGGTGCCTAGCACAGACAATAAAATTAAAGATAAAAATGTGCCGACTTAGCTCAGTAGGTAGAGCAACTGACTTGTAATCAGTAGGTCACCAGTTCGACTCCGGTAGTCGGCACCATTCTTTAAAACCTGTTCCCCCTTAGTTCAGTCGGTAGAACGGCGGACTGTTAATCCGTATGTCGCAAGTTCAAGTCTTGCAGGGGGAGCCACTTTTCATCAATGAGCACTGCTTATTGATTCGGCGCCGACTTAGTTCAGTAGGTAGAGCAACTGACTTGTAATCAGTAGGTCACCAGTTCGATTCCGGTAGTCGGCACCATTTATCTGCATAAGATAAGCAAACATTCTGTTCCCCCTTAGTTCAGTCGGTAGAACGGCGGACTGTTAATCCGTATGTCGCAAGTTCAAGTCTTGCAGGGGGAGCCACTTTCTAAAGCCAAGTTTTCAAACTTGGCTTTTTTTGTGTCTTGCGTATGCTCATAATAAAAAGAGCCAGTTTGCACCAGCTCAATCGATTGGAACGTTCGCGGTAATTCACGATAGCCGGTTACTTAAAACCCTTCTCTTTCTTAATCAAATCGTACGCATTTTGGATCTCTTGCGATTTTTCTTTCGCAACGTTCATCATCTCTGGTGGTAAGCCTTTGGCCATCAATTTATCTGGGTGATGCTCATTCATCAATTTGCGATAGGCACGTTTAATCTCTTTAGCATCCGCATCTTTACTCACGCCTAACACATCGTAAGCATCAGTGAGGCGTTCAGCTTGCGCGGCTTGTTGCCACTGCCCAGATTGCTGGTAGCCTTGTTGTTGGCCACCAAAATTTCCGCCTTGTTGAAAACGAAAGGCCGCTTCTTGCATACGCAAGCGTCTTTCCAGTTGATCGGATGAGAAACCCAAACTACGAGCGATTTTGTGCAGTACATTGCGCTCGCTAGGGTGAACATCCCCATCGGCAAACGCGGCTGATATTTGCAATTCGAGGAAAAATTGCAACAAGTCAAAGCGTCCACCCGTCGAAAGGCGCACACGCTCCAACACTTCCTCTAAAGGAAAACCACTCTCTTTCCCCTCACGAAACGCATCTTGAGCCGCTTTACGTTGCTCACCATGTAAGTTCATACGCTCCATCATGATGGTAGCTAGCTGGATCTCTTCTTTGGTGACTTGCCCTTTCGCTTTAGCAACATGGCCCATGACCGAGAAAGCGGCTTTAAAAAATTCGTCTTGTCGCTCAGTTTGGCTTGGCCCAGAACCAAATGAGCTAGTTTTAAACCCCGCTTGATTCAAACGACGAGCTTTATCAAATTGATGCCCGAGAAACAAGCCAAAAAATGCGCCAAACGGTCCTCCAAATAAGAAGCCAAAAAAAGCGCCAAGAATTTTGCCAAAAATATGCATTATGTGCTCTCAATCTATGAATTTTTCAGGAGTAAAGCGGTCTGATAGTGCCGGGAGCTTCAATTTCCTTTATGATAAGAAACGTTTTATTTTACATTCGGCCATCCATCTTCCGAATCAATCAAGTTCAAACAGGATAGTACAACTCGATGTCATGTTTTTCCCGCACCTTGTTAGCCGCTTCAATTAGCGCAGCTCTTTTTGTGCCACAGACTCAAGCAGAAGCTATGTTAGACAATAGTGTGCAGGAAATGCCCGCTATAGATCAATGTTTGATCAACGAACCTGAAGCAGAAAACTCAAGTCAGCAACCGATTAATGTCGAGGCTGATACGCTAGAAGCCGTGAACGGTGAACGCGCAAACTACTCAGGCAATGTGGTCGTTGTTCAAGGTAAAAAACGCATTCTAGCGGATACCGTTACCCTGCATCAGAAAGATAATATTGTAGTTGCGCAAGGTAATGTCAACTTCAGTGACGGTGAAGTAAGGACCATTTCTGATAAAGCAACCAACAATCTTAATACGGATTTAATGACATTAGAGAACACAAAATATCAATTTTTGTGTGAACCCGGCCGTGGTGAAGCTGTGTATATTTCCAAAACGGGTAAGGCCGTTTATGAGATAGAAGATGGTTCTATTACCTCTTGCCCTGAAGGTAATAATGCATGGCGATTGAAAGCATCCAGCATTGATATTGACCAAAATGAAGAGCAAGCCACTTTTTATAATCCGCGCTTCGAGATTCAAAATATTCCGATTTTTTATCTGCCATTTCTTACGGTGCCGATTGGCGACACACGTAAAACGGGATTTTTATACCCTACCGTTTCTTACGGTTCTAGCGATGGTTTTGAAGCCCAAGTACCTATTTATTGGAACTTAGCGCCAAACTATGACCTAGAAACGACCTTTAAATATATGCAAGAACGCGGTACGCAATTAAACAGTGAATTCCGTTATCTGAATGATTTTGGTACAGGTAACATTAAATCTGAATATTTACCTGATGATCAAAAACATCCGGAAAAGGGCAGCCGCTGGGGCTTCCAATACCAACACAGTGGTATTTTCAACCAAGCTTGGAAGTTTGAAATTGACTACTCTCAAGTCAGTGACATTAGCTACTTTAGTGACTTAGACTCAGGTATCGGTAACCGAGAAGATGGTCAGCTTATCCAAGAAGGTAAAGCCACCTACCGGACCCACAATTGGGATTCATCGATACTGGTTCGCGACTTTCAGCTGCTTACAGAAGACAAAACTAGCACCAACCAACCCTATCGCTTGATGCCACAGATTGCGTTTAATTACTATGCGCCCGAATTATTACCGTATTTGAACTTTGATATGGTGAGCCATCTATCGCGTTTTGAAACCGATGCAAGAGGAAAACCTGCAGCCACCCGAGCGCATATTGAACCGGGCTTTACTATCCCTCTCAGTAACACCTGGGGCACTTGGACAACAGAAGCGCGAGTGCTTGGTACTTATTACCAACAAGATCTCAGCGGTGTTAACCTCAATTCGGATAACTATAAAGACCTAAAAGAGAGCGTTTCACGCATCATTCCGGAATTTAGAACTCATGTGGGATTAGTACTGGAAAGAGATACGGTTCTGTTTGATGACTATACGCAGACACTTGAGCCGCAGATTCAGTACCTGTACGTACCGAGAGAAGATCAGCGCAATATCGGGCTGTACGATACAACGCTACTGCAAACCGATTATTATGGTTTATTCCGCAGCCGTAAATATAGTGGTGTCGATTATATTGCCCCAGCAAATCAGATCAGCTACGGTGCCTCTTCACGGTTTTTCGACGATCAGTATAAAGAACGTTTAAATATCTCTTTTGGCCAGATTTTTTACCTCAAAAAAGATCTCAAGAATTCCTCCCCTAATGAGGGAGATAATTCAGCCAACACTTCCAACTATTCGGCTTGGGCCGTCGAAATGGACTTCAACTATGATGATTTGCTCTTCTATCATGGCGGGGTCCAATACGACATTGATAGCAGTACGATGCAGCTCGCCAATAGTACTCTCGAGTACCGAGTGGGTTCTGGATACATTCAAACTAACTATCGTTACGTCACCAAAGAGTATATTGATAATACCGTTGGCGATACAATTACCAATATTAATGCCATTACCAAAGATGGCATTTCACAAGCCGGTTTACTGGCTGGGTATCAGATCTCCAAAAAGTGGAATGCTAGCGGACAGTACTTCTACGATTTAACCACGGAAAAGAGCCTGGAGTGGCTGGCTAACCTAAGCTACACCTCAGATTGTTGGTATATTGGTTTTACTTATAGTAATCAACTGCGGAAATGGGATGGTGATTTTGTTACTGACCCTAATGCTACGCCACTCTACGAAAATAACTTTAGTTTGAACTTTGGTATTGTCGGTTTTGGCACCACGATTGGTGCAGGTTCCGGAACGACGGGCGTAGACAGCGCTGGAAATTCATTAAGTTATGGTCGTCCATTTTTCCTAAACAACTAATTTATCCGGCCTTTGCTTAAGCGTAAAGGCCCTTGCGCATTTTGATAGGACTACAAATGAAATTGTGGAAACACACACTGATTGGGTTGATGGCAACATTAAGCCTAAACACCGCATACGCTGCTCCTGTTGAGCTCGATCGCGTCGCCGTCATCGTCAATAGTGGCGTTATTTTACAGAGTGACATTGATGGTGCATTAAAAACCTTGACCATTAATGCAAAGAAAAATGGTCAAACGCTACCAGAAGACACAGTGCTGCGTGAGCAAGTGGTTGAAAAATTGATTATTGATACCATTCAGCAACAAGAAGCACAACGCATTGGCGTTCGCATTGACGATAACCGACTCAGTGACGCGATCGCCGACATCGCGAAAAACAATAATCAAACCCTGGAACAGCTTAACGCTTCTGTTACTGCTGAAGGGCTGACTTATGCCGAATTTCGCGAACAAGTACGTAAAGAAATTGCAGCAAGTGAAGCGCGCAATGCTTTAGTTCGTCGCCGGATCAATATATTACCGGACGAGGTGGACAACTTAGCCAATATTCTTGCGCAAGAAACCAATGCAACGGTGCAATATAAAATCAGCCACATCCAACTGCGTGTTGACGACACTCAAGATAAGGCCGCAGTAGAACAGCAAGCCAAAACCTTAGTCGAAAAACTCGACCAAGGAGCGGATTTCAGCACCATGGCTTATACCTATTCAAAAGGTCCGAAAGCGCTGCAAGGTGGTGATTGGGGCTGGATGCGCAAAGAAGAAATGCCGACAATTTTTGCCGACCAAATCAAAATGCAAAACAAAGGCTCTATTATTGGGCCATTTCGCAGTGGCGTCGGTTTCCACATTCTTAAAATTGATGACGTCAAAGGATTAGAAACCGTTGCGGTCACGGAAGTTAATGCACGCCATATTTTAATCAAACCCACGGTCATTTTAAGCGATGACGGCGTACAAAAAGAGCTACATGACTTCATTCGTCGCATTAAGGCAGGTGAAGCGACCTTTGGTGAATTGGCGCAGCAATACAGCCAAGATCCCGGCTCTGCGGCGCAAAATGGCGAATTGGGTTATCAAACACCTGATCTGTACGTGCCGGAGTTTCAGCATCAAATCGAAACATTATCGGTTGGGCAAATCAGCGAACCCTTTAAAACCGTTCATGGTTGGCATATTGTCGAAGTGCTTGATCGCCGTGAAGTCGACCGCACCGACTCAGCACTGAAAAACAAAGCTTATCGCATTCTTTTTAATCGAAAATTCAATGAAGAAGCCAGCGCATGGCTACAAGAAATGCGTGCCAGCGCCTTTGTCGAAATTATACAGGACAACCAAGATGACAATTAAACGCATCGTGGTTACCGCTGGCGAGCCCGCGGGTATTGGCCCAGATTTGGTGCTGGCCTTATCAAAAGAAGATTGGGCACATCAACTGGTGGTATGCGCGGACAAAAGCTTGCTTGCAGAGCGCGCTAAAGAGCTCAATATTGACGTTATATTGGAAGACTACTTAGTCACCTCTGCACCAAAACCACAGCAAGCGGGACGGTTAGTAGTGGATCATATTCCCCTCAGCGCACCGGTGATAACGGGAAAACTGAATGAAGCCAATGGACATTATGTATTAAATACATTAGAAAGAGCCGCTTTAGGCTGTATGAATGATGAATTTGATGCTATTGTCACCGGCCCTGTGCACAAGGGGGTGATCAACCGAGCTGGCGTTGCATTTAGCGGCCACACTGAATTCTTTGCTGAAAAATCTAATACTCCACTGGTGGTTATGATGCTCGCAACAGAAGGGTTGAGAGTCGCGCTAGTGACAACACATATTCCACTGGCTTATGTATCAAAGGCAGTAACGGTCGAGCGGTTAGAAAAAATCATCACTATTTTGCATAAAGATTTGGTGGAAAAATTTGCCATTGCTCAACCCAAAATTTATGTGTGTGGTTTAAACCCACACGCGGGAGAAGATGGCTGTCTGGGCCGTGAAGAGATAGAAACCATCACTCCAACACTAGAAAAAATTCGTCAGCAAGATGGCATTAATTTGATTGGCCCACTACCAGCCGACACCATCTTCAATGACAAATACTTGCAAGATGCCGATGCTGTTTTAGGCATGTATCACGACCAAGTCCTGCCCGTATTAAAGTACAAAGGCTTTGGTCGTTCAGTAAATATTACTCTTGGTCTACCCTTTATAAGAACATCGGTCGATCATGGCACCGCACTCGAATTGGCAGGGAAAGGGCTTGCGGATACAGGGAGCTTTAGAACAGCACTCGCCTACGCGATTGACTTGGTAGAAAAGAAACCTAATTAATTTCGAGAAAACTATGAGAAATGATGTCCACTTAGGGCACAAAGCGCGTAAACGTTTTGGTCAAAACTTCCTAAACGATCCATACATTATTGATGGCATCGTCTCTGCGATTAACCCTCGTCCGGGACAAAATTTGGTTGAGATCGGCCCCGGTCTTGGAGCGATAACTGAGCCAGTCGGCCGCGAAGT
The DNA here is from genome assembly GCF_963865925.1 of Vibrio sp. ZOR0018. Classification (NCBI taxonomy): domain Bacteria; kingdom Pseudomonadati; phylum Pseudomonadota; class Gammaproteobacteria; order Vibrionales; family Vibrionaceae; genus Vibrio; species Vibrio sp. ZOR0018. The sequence continues at coordinate 25,139 of NZ_CAWMCN010000156.1, forward strand.
GGATAAATTCACTGTTATTGAGCTAGACCGTGACTTAGCTGAGCGCCTGCGCAACCACCCAGAATTATCGAGTAAATTGACGATTCATGAAGGTGATGCGATGCGTTTTGACTTCACGCAGTTGGTGAAACCGAATAATAAACTGCGCATTTTCGGCAACTTGCCATACAACATTTCAACGCCATTAATGTTCCACTTATTTGAATTTCATAAAGATATTCAAGATATGCACTTCATGCTGCAAAAAGAAGTGGTCAACCGTTTAGCTGCCGGTCCCGGCAGTAAAGCTTACGGGCGCTTAACGGTTATGACGCAGTATTTCTGCAAAGTGGTTCCTGTGTTAGAAGTTCCGCCAACTGCTTTTGTGCCGCCACCGAAAGTTGATTCAGCCGTGGTGCGCTTGGTGCCTTATGAAGTACTGCCGCATCCCACGACAAACATGAAATGGTTAGAGCGTGTCTGCCGAGATGGTTTTAACCAACGTCGTAAAACCGTACGCAACTGCTACAAAGGTTTGATTGAGGTGGAAACGCTAGAAGAACTTGGGGTCAACCCTGGCATGCGCCCGGAAAACCTAACACTTGAACAGTTTGTTGCTATGGCAAACTGGTTAGACGCTCATCACGCCTAATAACGATTGAGCGATAAACGGCCAATGTCTATCGCTCATCTATAAAAACAAGGAGTTAACATGGATATCTCTGAACCTTGTATCAAAATCCAAGTCCATACCCAGTATCTCCCCGAGCAGTCCAATCCCGATTTACACCGCTATATCTTTGCCTATGTGATCACCATCCGTAATCTCAGCAACCAGCAGGTACAGCTGATGAGCCGCCGTTGGCTAATTACCGATGCGAATGGCAAACAGATGTCTGTGGAAGGTGATGGCGTGGTCGGGGAACAACCGATTATCTTGCCCAATGATGAGTACCGCTATAACAGTGGTACGGCGTTAGAAACGCCAGTCGGTGTTATGCAAGGTCATTACATTATGTTAGATGAAGCGGACGCTGAATTTATTGTTGAAATTGAGCCTTTTCGTCTCGCTATTCCTAATGTTTTAAATTAAAAGAGGTAGCCGTGGCGAACTATATTGTCGGCGACATTCAAGGCTGTTTTGATGAACTACAGTGTTTATTGGCTCAAGTGCAATTTCAACCACAACAAGACACACTGTGGGTCGCTGGCGACTTAGTTGCAAGAGGCCCTAAATCTCTAGAAACGCTACGTTTTATCAAACAATTGGGTAGTTCGGCACGTATCGTTCTAGGCAATCACGATCTTCACTTACTGGCCGTATCGCTGGGCATCCACCCATGTAAACCTCGTGATAAAACCTTACACATATTACAAGCCAACGATGCAACAGAGCTGCTCACTTGGTTGCGCCATCAACCGCTCCTCGCTGAACATGCTGACTTTGTCATGTGCCATGCGGGGATTTCTCCTCTATGGGATCTTGAAACTGCACGTCAAGCAGCAAAAGAAGTCGAAAGTATTTTGCAAAGTGATCGTTGGCGTTGGCTTATCGAGCAGATGTACAGCAACACACCTGATATGTGGAGCTCGAAGCTAGAAGGGATTGATCGCTATCGCTATACCATCAATGCCTATACTCGGATGCGTTTTTGCTTTGCTGATGGGCGTCTTGATATGGCGTGCAAACTTCCCCCTCAAGAAATAAAAGATGAAGAATTGTTACCGTGGTTTGCCCTACCCAAACGCCTTAAACTCGATAAAACAGTCCTCTTTGGCCACTGGGCTGCGTTAGAAGGTTACCGCAGCGACGAAGTGATAGGGCTTGATACTGGTTGTGTGTGGGGAGGATGTTTGACCATGCTACGCTGGGAAGATAAACACTACTTCACTCAACCAGCGTTAACCCATAAAGGCTAACGAATAAAAAGATTCGGATCGTTGCTTAATATCGATCCGAAATCCTCTATTGCTTATCAAAAACCACAAACTGCATGTTGTGAGCATTTTTGTCATCCGCTTGATACATTTCACGATGAACTTCTTGCCACTCACTCCCCCACTCGGGAAATTGCGTATCTCCCTCAATATTTAAGTCAATAAAGGTGAGGTATAGTTTATTGGCCTGTGGCATACAGGCTTGATAGATAGAGCCGCCACCAATGATCATCACTTCATTCACATGACCCGCAACCTCAATGGCTTCTTCAATCGAAGAGACAATACTCACCCCTTCAATTGCCAATGAAGCATCACGACTGATCACGATATTATGGCGACCGGGTAACGGGCGACCAATAGACTCATAAGTTTTTCGCCCCATGATCACTGGTTTGCCCAATGTACAGCGTTTAAACCATGCAAAATCGGCCGGTAAATGCCATGGCATTTGATTGTCTTTACCAATAATCCGGTTGTCTGCCATCGCGGCAATCATGCTGATGATCATAAATAAGATCCTAAAGTGTCATCACGAAAAATAGCCCATGCCCTTACACTATGGGTTTGCGCCGATAGAATAACAAACCCGGAACCGCAAGGCCAACCGCTAAGCCCGCGATAATAAACATCGCTTTTAAAAAATTATCCATCAGTATCGCCAGCAGCTCTGGCGTAAAACCAAGATGGTTAATTTCAACCATTGCAATCATCGCTTTAAAGGCAAAAACCCCGGGAACCATTGGGATCAAAGCCGCTACCGTAAACACTTTAGGGTGAGCTAAAAATTTACGCGACCAACGCACGCCAATCATTCCAACGATAGTTGCAGCAAAAAAAGTCGCCCACTCAATGGGAATTCCAAATTGCATCATTAAGTAACGTGAGCCATGACCAATCGCACCACCTAACGCACAATATTTTAGGGCTGGTACAGGAACATTAAACACCAAAGCAAAACCAACGGCTGGGATTGCAGCAAAAAACATATCATTGGCTAAACCGAGTAATAAATTCATCCAATCCATCGCTACCACCCCCATACACCCGTCACGCTCATCGCCGCAACGATGCCCAAACTCGTTGCCAACGTAAGCAAACTTGCCATCACAAAACGGGCAATACCCATATTGATATAACCTTTAAGCATATCCGCGACCGCATTAATTAAAGGAAAACCGGGGACTAACATCAGTACAGAAGAAGCCATCACAATGGTTGGTTTATTGCCTAGTTGGTAGATGATAGCTTGCGCTGAAATGATCGAAGTAACAAATGAGGTCACCGTAAAGTTGACGAGCGGATTAAATTGGCGATGCCCAATCTCTTGGCGCACAATCATACCCGCCGCAGAAGCAATGAACGTCATCGTAAACACCGTCCAATCTCCGCCAGCTAAACGAGCAAATGCAGCACAAGAAAGACCAATCATCACCACAACCAACCAACGGTTGTAGCGTTCAGGGCTGATCTGATTAAGTTTTTTCTGCGCAAGGGAATAATCTAAAATCCCTTTTTCCATCATGATGCAGATGCGCTGGACTTGCGTCACTACCCGCATGTTGATCCCACGATCAGGACAACGGCGCGCAGTCGTAATGCAATGGCCATCATAAACCGTGGTTAGCACAAGTGAACTCGCCGAGAGCGATACTTCCACTTCACTCATGCCACACGCCGCTCCCATGCGACGCATAATATCGCCCACCAGTGTACTTTCCGCACCATGAGCCAACAACATTTGCCCAGCCTGGGCGATCAATCGAGAAACAAGCCTCTGTTTGGATGTCATGATTCCTTTCCGAACGTCCTAAAAGCCCAATAGTGTGCCCGAAATTGGGTGCTTTAAATATGATTTAGCTATAAAAAAGCCGCAATAATTATTGCGGCTCAATCAATTCAGGAACATTAATCACGAACATAGATAACGTGGCCGTCATCTTCTTCGTCGTCCCAATCATCCCAGTCATCACCATCTTCAGTGATCACATTTTGGCTGTTCATCTCATCTTTATGGTAATCATCCCACATGAAATCGACTTTCTGAGCTTCACTGAGCTCTTCCTGCTCACGAGGTAGCGTTTCCATATAGTCAGCCAACTCACGGCACAAATCCGCCGTACCTTGTTGGTTTACTGCCGAAATTTTGAAGTATCTACCTTCCCAAGCCAGCGCATCTAAGATCTCTTGGATCTTTTCATCGGCTTCTTCTTCAAGCATCAGATCAACTTTGTTGAACACCAACCAACAAGGTTTTTGTGACACTTTTTCACTGTATTGCTCTAGCTCATCAAAGATGGTCAGCGCATTTTGCGCAGGATCACTTTGATCAATAGGAAGAATGTCGATCATATGCAGCAACACTCGGCAACGTTCTAAGTGCTTTAAGAAGCGAATACCTAAACCAGCACCATCGGCCGCGCCTTCAATCAAGCCCGGAATATCAGCGATCACGAAACTTTTCTCAGGAACCACACTCACGACACCCAAACTTGGGATCAGCGTAGTGAAGGGGTAATCAGCGACTTTTGGCTTCGCTGCTGAAACAGAACGAATAAAGGTTGATTTACCCGCATTCGGCAAGCCAAGCATACCCACGTCAGCTAACAATAAAAGCTCAAGGCGTAATTCGCGCACCTCACCTTTTTTACCCATGGTTTTTTGGCGTGGTGCACGGTTAACGGATGACTTAAAGCGAGCATTACCTAAACCATGCCAGCCACCTTTAGCGACCATCACTTTTTTGCCATGCTCTGCAACTTCACCCACAACTTCATTGGTGTGAATGTCAACCGCTCGAGTCCCAACAGGCACCTTCAAAGTAATGTCTTTACCGCGCTTACCTGTACAGTTGGCACCGCCACCATTTTGGCCGCGCTCAGCAGCGTAAAAGCGTTGGAATCGGTAATCAACCAAGGTATTTAAGTTTTCATCGGCTTGGATATAAACGTCGCCGCCATCGCCGCCATCGCCGCCATCAGGGCCGCCTTTCGTCACGAATTTTTCACGCCAAAAGCTCACGACACCGTTACCGCCATCACCCGCTTCGACTTTAATTATCGCTTCATCAACGAATTTCATTTGTTACTCCACGCTCTTTGCGTTGCGATATCATTGTCACACAATGATATAAATTCTAGCAGATACACATTCAGGATCGACCGTGATCATCCTTCGTTTTATCCACAATTGGAACACATAAGGAGAAACTCTAGTGATTAGAGTGTCTTCTTTTCTGTTCGGCTGATAAATAAAAAACCCCACCGTAACGGCAGGGCTTTTGAGTTCAGTTAGGTATAAATTTATTCAGCGTCGATGCTAACAAATTTACGGTTTTTAGGACCTTTAACTTCAAATTTCACTTTACCTTCAGTAAGAGCGAAAAGAGTATGGTCTTTACCGATACCAACGTTAGTGCCTGCGTGGAACTTAGTACCACGTTGACGAACGATGATGTTACCTGCAAGAACAGATTCACCACCGAAACGCTTAACACCAAGACGTTTGCTTTCTGAATCGCGGCCGTTACGAGTAGAACCGCCAGCTTTTTTGTGTGCCATTGTTAAACTCTCCTAAATTACTTAAGCGTTGATGCCAGTGATTTTCACTTCAGTGAACCACTGACGGTGGCCTTGTTGTTTACGAGAGTGTTTACGACGACGGAACTTAACGATTTTAACTTTATCGCCACGACCGTGTTGTACTACTTCAGCAGTAATTTTACCGCCTTCAACAAGAGGTGCCCCAACAGTGATTTGCTCACCGTTAGCAACTAGTAGAACTTTATCAAATTCAACAGTTGCACCAGTTTCAACGTCTAATTTCTCTAAACGAAGAGTTTGACCTTCGCTTACACGGTGTTGTTTACCACCAGATTGGAAAACAGCGTACATATTTTACTCCGCTCTTTCCGCACAGCCGTATGCTTTTTATTTGAGCAATTTGGGTGTGCGCTAAACTAATCATCAATAGGGCGCAGATTCTACGCGAATGAGTACCCCAAGACAAGCCATATTTTGAAAAAATTGGCGAAAAGCTAATCGCCAATGAAAAGTGGCGCAATCATGCCTTTAAGCCTTGTATTAATCAACGTTTTTTAGTGTATTATTCGAGAATTATAGAAGAACACAACACCTTATAGGTTCTAACTTCAGCCGGATTAACCATGGATTTTAAAGCTATCCAAACGCTTACTGCCGATGACATGGCAAAAGTGAATGAAACGATTCAAGCTCAGCTCAACTCTGATGTATCTTTAATCAATCAATTAGGATTCTACATCGTCAGCGGAGGTGGGAAACGTCTGCGTCCTTTGCTGGCTATTTTGTCGGCTCGAGCCCTTGGTTATCAAGGTGAAGCGCACACGACTGCCGCTGCATTTATTGAATTCCTCCACACGGCAACCTTGCTGCATGACGACGTTGTCGATGAGTCGGATATGCGCCGTGGTAAGGCAACAGCGAACGCGGCATTTGGCAATGCAGCGAGCGTGTTAGTGGGGGATTTCATCTACACGCGTTCCTTCCAAATGATGACTACACTAGGATCGTTAAGGATCCTTGAGCTGATGAGCGATGCGGTGAACGTTATCGCGGAAGGCGAAGTGCAACAATTGATGAACTGTAATGATCCAAACACTACCGAGGAAAATTACCTACAGGTGATCTACTCGAAAACGGCGCGTTTGTTTGAAGCAGCGACCCAGATTGGTGCGATATTAAGTAACGCTTCTCCTGAAATTGAAACGGCACTACAGAACTATGGTAAGTACCTTGGCACAGCTTTCCAGCTCATTGATGACGTGATGGATTACACCTCTGATGGCAGTGAAATGGGCAAAAATGTGGGCGATGATTTAGCGGAAGGCAAACCAACACTTCCTCTATTGTACGCAATGCAGCATGGTACACCCGAACAAAAAGAGATGATCCGTGAGGCCATCGAAAAAGCCAATGGCATGGAACAGCTGGATGCAATTCTAGCGGCAATGAAACAAACAGGCTCGCTTGAATACACAACCAACAAAGCGCTCGAAGAAGCCGATAAAGCGATCAATGAGCTGTCTATCCTGCCAGAAAGTGAATATAAACAAGCACTGATAGCTCTAGCTCATATGGCTGTGAATAGAACAAAGTAGAACAGCAGCTAGCTTGGACGAAGAATCGATCTTTGCCTAAAAATGCACCGCGACAAAAAGAGCCTCAATTGAGGCTCTTTTTGATTCTAAGCGTTATTTAAAACCCGCCTTGCCAAATCATGCCAAATGCAAAAACAGCCACGATTGTTAAAGCACAAGCTCCTAACTTTTCTTTGCCTTGAAAAGGATGAATGCCCTGCTCTCGTTTAGCTTTCATGTAGAAATAGAGCCCAGGTAAGTAGAGTAGCGCGGAGAGCATCAAATAGTGCAAACCAGAGGCATACAAAAGCCAAATCCCATAAATGGTGGCACAAGAACCTATCACCAGAAGTTTGCCTTTATTCTTCTGTTCAATCGCGATCTTTAACGTAAAGGCGCCGATCAAAAAATAGGGAACAAGGATCATTTCTGAAGCGAAAATCAGCAGCGTATCGTAGGTACTGCCTGCGTACATCACCAGAATCAGTGAGACCTGAATGCAAATATTGGTTAGAGTTAACGCTTTTACTGGGCTCCCCGCTTCGTTTTGCTGGGCGTAGATGGCAGGAAACATCTTATCTCTAGCACATAAAAATGGCGCTTCGGAGGCCAGGACCGTCCAGCTAAGAAAAGCACCGCACACCGAAATAATTAAGCCAACACCGATAATGTACTCACCCCAAGGACCAAGAATAGTCGTCAGCACTTTGGCCATTGAAGGGTTCTGATATTGCGCCAATTCAACCGGTTTAATCACGCCCATCGACAATAAGGTGACCAATACATAAATGGTCAACGCCGTAAGCAAACCGAGAATAGTCGCTTTACCGATATCAGCACGGTGGCGAGCGCGGCTTGACACGACAACCGCTCCCTCTATTCCGATGAACACCCATACCGTGATCAACATGGTGCTTTTTATTTGATCCAGCAGATCATGGCCAACACCGAAGTGTAAGCCTGTAAAATCCAATGTGAATTTGTCCCAAGAAAAAGCAAAAGCGGCACAAATGATGAACAACACTAGAGGAATCATTTTAGCAAAGGTGGTAATCAGATTAATGAATGCGGCCGTTTGTACTCCTTTTTTGACCAACGCATGCACCAACCAAAGTAATACCGATGCACTCCCAATGGAAAGCCACGTATTGCCCGCCCCAAACATCACGTTATCTGGTGTATCAAACAACATGCCTAAGGTGCTAAAAACAATTACCAGATAAGAGACATTAGCCACCATGGCGCTAAACCAGTAACCCCATGCGGAACAAAAACCCGCAAAGTCACCAAATCCTTCTCGAGCAAAACCAAATACGCCACTATTAATATGAGGTTTATGGACGGCAAGTTGTTGAAAAGAGAGCGCGAGAAAGATCATACCAACGCCAGTGATCCCCCAACCAATCATTACCGCCAAAGGGCTGGCGACTGAGGCCATGTTTTGTGGCAGGCTAAAAACACCAGCGCCAATCATTGAACCAATGACCAGTGCTGTTAGTGAGCCCAAACCAAGCTTATTATCCATGGGAACTATCCAGTGAGTGTTTACACATTAGAGGAAGGCGCTATTTTAGAGAACATATTTACCAGACATCAATCCCTATGTGATCGCGGTCACTGAGATAGTGAGTCAATAGTCAAATTCATTGCTAGGGATCAAAAAGTTTGTAAGTTCACGACGAAAATAATGCACTGCTCAGTAAAAAAAACCGCATATTACACAGTTCAAAGCATCATCATACAAAAATATTGGTAAAAACCATAAAAAATGCCGCTTGGATGAGCAAGCGGCATTTTTGTATAAGATAAGGTTATTCTTTATTTGGCGAAATCAACACCTAGCTGAATATCACCTTTCAGTGTTGTCAGCATTCCATCTAACGCGGCTTGTTCATAGTCACTCAATGCACCATAGCTCAACACTTCTTCGACACCCTCTTTACCGAGTTTAATCGGTTGTGCAAAGAATGAAGCATGCTCACTACCACCGTCAACGTAGGCACATTCCACAACACCTGGTTCACCTTGTAGTGCTTTGACTAATGATAAGCCAAAACGGCAAGCCGCTTGACCCATTGACAGTGTTGCACTGCCGCCACCCGCCTTCGCTTCCACCACTTCGGTGCCTGCGTTTTGAATGCGCTTAGTTAGAGCTTCCACTTCTTCAGCCGTGAACTCAACCCCTTCAATTTGCGAAAGCAAAGGAAGGATAGTGACGCCTGAGTGGCCGCCAATCACAGGCACAATAATCTCGCTAGGGTTTTTATCTTTTAGCGCCGCGACAAACGTTTCTGAGCGAATCACATCCAACGTTGTCACACCGAATAGCTTACGCTTGTCGTAAACGCCTGCTTTTTTCAAGACTTCCGCTGCAATAGGTACTGTTGTATTGACAGGGTTGGTGATAATGCCCACACAGGCTTTTGGACAGACAACCGCAATCTTTTCAGCCAACGCTTTCACAATGCCAGCGTTAACATTAAACAGATCCGCGCGATCCATACCTGGTTTACGAGCGACACCTGCAGAAACAAGGACTACATCCGCACCTTCAAGCGCAGGTGTTGGATCTTCGCCAGCATAGCCTTTGATCGATACGGGAGTAGGAATGTGGCTTAGATCGGCAGCAACGCCCGGAGTCACCGGTGCGATGTCATACAGCGCCAGATCGGAACCAGCAGGAAGATGGTTTTTAAGTAGAAGTGCTAGGGCTTGACCGATGCCACCAGCGGCACCAATAACAGCTACTTTCATCGTAGTTCTCCTTGAGAATAAATCTCTTATAAATGTTTTTGTGTAGGGTATTTTTAAGCTAGAAAACTATAGCAATCACAATATGATTACAATCAATTAACGCTAGCTTTGCGACCTCGCGCAATTCGCTAAAATCGTGCTACAGCACCGATGGCAATTATGACCTTGTTTATCTTTACCGACAAAGAGTTAAGTTGCCATTCGACCAAAGTTTTACATAAAAGTTTACAGTGACCTTTTAGACACTTTTGGACGATAATTTGGCGATAACTGCATAGCTATGCGAGAATATGCAGCAATAAATGGCTAATCGAAGACGATAACTATGCGCAACAATAATGATAAGCAAGATAATCTGGTTCGTGCTTTTAAAAATCTATTAAAAGAAGAACGTTTTGGATCTCAAGGTGACATTGTCGATGCCCTGCGTAATGAAGGGTTTGATAATATCAACCAATCCAAAGTATCTCGCATGCTGACTAAATTTGGCGCGGTACGCACTCGCAACGCAAAAATGGAGATGGTCTACTGCCTTCCTGCTGAACTCGGTGTACCAACCGTATCAAGTTCACTGCGTGAATTAGTGCTAGATATAGATCACAATGCCGCGCTGGTAGTGATTCATACCGGGCCAGGGGCGGCGCAGCTTATTGCTCGGTTACTTGATTCTCTGGGCAAATCAGAAGGCATCTTGGGTGTGGTGGCCGGTGACGATACCATTTTTATCACACCGACACTGAACGTAACGACAAAGCAGCTGTTTGATTCAGTCTGTGATCTGTTTGATTACGCAGGGTAATTTGTCACTAAACGCATTTCATCTCACTCTCTAGTAGAATCACACTGAGTCAAGTCGGCGTGATTCTCTTCACATCTTCAGCAATAAGTTGTCACAGCAGAAAGAGGAATAACTCCTTGATAGGCAAGCTATTGCCATATTTTGGCTCTGACAATGACGCTTATTGATAGCCAATTTCGCTACATTTTTTAACATTCCTGTAATTATGTGTCGATTTTTTGGTATTATTTAGCCACTTTTTCAACATACGGATTGAAAAAGATGCCGTTTCTAGATGAGGAAACTCCCCCGATACCCAAACAACTTGAAGTTGCGGGTAGACGGCAAGTGAGTCAGTCGTCATAAGCATGGATAATTCTGTGATTGGGGTGAACGAACGTAGCCAACACCACAGCAACTTCAGGTGGGAAGGGTGTAACAACAATTATCTATGGGGTTAATAATGAATAAGGAAGGAAAATTCATGGCATTGAATAAATTGATTAAAGTTGGAATTATTGCAGCAGCGGTCATGGGTACAGGTACGTTAAGCGCACAAGAGTTCATTACGATTGGTACAGGATCCGTCACTGGTGTTTACTACCCGACAGGTGGTGCTATTTGTAAGCTGGTTAATAAAGGGCGTAAAGATCACAACATTCGCTGCTCAGTAGAATCAACGGGCGGATCGATCTACAACGTGAACACGATTCGTGCAGGTGAACTCGATTTCGGTATTGTTCAATCTGACTGGCAGTACCATGGTTATAACGGTACCAGTGAATTTGCCGAGCAAGGCCCGAATAAAAAACTGCGCGCAGTTTTTTCCCTTCATACCGAACCTTTTAATATCATTGCCCGCGCGGATTCTGGCATTGAAAACGTGGCTGACTTGAAAGGTAAACGTGTCAACATTGGTAACCCAGGTTCTGGTGACAGGGCCACCATGGCAGTGGTGATGGATGCATTTGGTTGGACCAATGACAGCTTCAAATTGGCTTCTGAGCTCAAAGGCTCTGAGCGCTCTCAAGCATTGTGCGACAATAAAATAGATGCCTTTATTTATATGGTTGGCCATCCAAATGGTTCAATCAAAGAAGCAACGACCTCATGCGATGCAAAACTCGTCTCTGCTACTGGCCCTGAAATTGAAAAAATTGTTGCCAATAACCCTTACTACGCTTACAGCACGATTCCTGCTGGCATGTACCGTGGAACAGATAAAGATGTAACCAGTTTTGGTGTGGCTGCGACCTTGGTATCAAGCACTGATGTGTCTGATGAAGTCGCATACAATTTGGTCAAAGCGGTATTTGAAGATTTTGATACCTTTAAACGTCTTCACCCTGCCTTTGCTAACTTGAAAAAAGAAGACATGGTGAAAGCGGGGATCTCCATTCCTCTTCATCCTGGCGCAGAAAAATACTACAAAGAAATCGGTCTGCTAAAATAATTTCGCATCGCGAAAACCAACAATAGCGATACCGAATCAAAGGAGGCTGAATGTCTCCTTTGATTGCCCTTTCAGTCACGAGCGATATGCCCTTTATCCCTTGGCGTTATGGTCAACGATGATGGCCTGTCCTCTTACGTTTACAACGACTCTTTGGGCACATTTGGGTTTTAAATGATTTAACAACCCACCTTTTGTTCTGTTCCGCAATAGCCCACTTCTCATTAGCAGTGAATTGACCCTGTGACCAACCGAGACGTAGGCAGCCAATAATAAGGATAACGTACATGACGAAGACACTTACTCCGTCAACCGATGTGCAGGAAATGGTAGCGCAATCTGATACCGGCGCAAGAAACCCTCACGGCTTGCCGGGGCGCATTTTGTGGTTTGTCCCACTATGTTGGTCACTATTCCAACTTTGGTATGCTTCACCGCTGCCCTTTATTTTTAACTTTGCCATCTTAAACGATACGCAAGCACGAGCCATTCACCTCACATTCGCTGTCTTTCTCGCCTTTACTGCCTACCCTGCGTTAAAGAACTCACCACGCGATCGCATTCCATTGATTGATTGGATTTTGGCATTGGCGGGCAGTTTCTCTGCTGCTTACATCTATTTATTTTACAATGAGTTGGCTGGTCGCTCCGGTGCGCCAACCTTGATTGATATAGCGGTCTCCGTCACAGGAATGGTGCTATTACTTGAAGCAACACGTCGAGCGTTAGGACCACCGCTAATGTTGGTCGCAGCACTCTTTTTGCTCTACACCTTTGGTGGCCCCTACATGCCGGATGTGATCGCTCATAAAGGAGCGAGCCTAAACAAAGCGATGTCTCATTTATGGCTGACCACTGAAGGGGTTTTTGGGGTGGCTCTTGGGGTTTCCACCTCTTTTGTGTTCTTGTTTGTTCTATTTGGCGCAATGCTTGAACGAGCTGGCGCAGGTTCCTATTTTATCAAAGTAGCCTTTTCACTGCTGGGCCACATGCGAGGCGGCCCAGCGAAAGCAGCGGTTGTAGCCTCAGGCTTATCGGGGCTAGTGTCTGGCTCATCGATTGCAAACGTAGTTACCACCGGTACTTTTACCATTCCCTTGATGAAACGTGTCGGCTTTCCCGGAACAAAGGCGGGCGCTGTTGAAGTAGCCGCTTCCACCAATGGCCAATTAACCCCGCCTATCATGGGTGCTGCCGCATTTTTAATGGTGGAATATGTCGGTATTTCCTATGTTGAAGTGATCCGTGCGGCGCTACTACCAGCGCTTATCTCTTATATTGCCTTAATTTATATTGTCCATTTGGAAGCCTGCAAAGCAGGAATGAAAGGCCTACCTCGCCGTCATACACCAACATGGGTGCAAAGCTTACTTTCATTTACGGGTACTATTTTAGGGCTTTGCGTTCTCAGCGCTGTTGTTTACTACGGCATTGGTTGGACCAAAGAAGTGTTTGGTGACGCCGCTACTCCAATTGTTACGGTCGCGCTTTTACTGACTTATGTCGCTCTGATTAAAATTTCGTCTCGCTACGCCTCAGAAAGTGCAATGGATATGGATATCCAAGAAGTACCCGACCCTGGGCCGACGGTAAAATCAGGGCTTCATTACCTGCTACCTATTGTGGTGCTAGTATGGTGTTTGACGGTCGAGCGCTTCTCGCCCGGATTATCCGCCTTTTGGGCCACGATATTTATGGTCTTCATTTTGATCACTCAGCGGCCAATCATGTCGTTACTCAATAAGAGCAACGATTTGAACACGCAAGTGAAGGCTGGATTTGTTGATCTTGCCGAAAGCTTGGTTTCGGGCGCGCGGAATATGATTGGCATTGGTGTGGCAACCGCCGCCGCAGGAACCGTCGTTGGTGTCGTCACCTTGACTGGCATTGGCTTAGTGATGACCGATTTTGTTGAGTTTATATCCGGTGGCAGCGTCATACTGATGCTGATTTTTACCGCCGTGATCAGCCTCATTCTTGGTATGGGCTTACCGACCACCGCCAACTACATCGTCGTATCAACCTTAATGGCTCCCGTCATTGTAACACTGGGAGCCGCTCATGGTCTTATCATCCCATTGATTGCCGTACACTTATTTGTGTTCTATTTCGGCATTTTGGCAGATGACACCCCACCAGTTGGCTTGGCGGCATTTGCCGCAGCCGCTATCGCTAAATCAGACCCTATTCGTACAGGTATTCAAGGGTTTGCTTACGATATTCGTACCGCCATTTTGCCCTTTATGTTCGTATTCAACACTCAACTACTGCTAATGGGAATTGATACATGGTGGCACTTAGCGTTAACCATTTTCTCGGCCATTACCGCAATGCTGCTGTTTTCTGCTGCGACTCAAGGTTGGTGGCTAACTCGCAATAAGTGGTGGGAAACCGTCCTGCTGTTGGTGCTGACGTTCTCGTTCTTCCGACCCGGTTTTTGGTGGGACATGATTTATCCTGCGACCGAACTGCACCCAGGCACAGAGATAGCGCAAATTGTAGAAAACCTCGATGTGGGTCAATCGATAGAGCTTATCGTCGCTGGTGAAACCATTGAAGGTGATTACTTATCAAAAACAGTACTACTCCCTTTTGATGATCAAGCGTCAACGGCAGAACAGCGTATTCAATCAATGGGGCTAACCCTGAAAGAAACCAGTAATCGTATGCTGGTGGATATGATTGAGTTTGGCAGTCCAGCTGAAGCTGCAGGCATAGATTTTGATTGGGAAATCCGCTCAGTTGTGTTGGAAAGCCAACGGCCAATGAAAGAGTGGGTTTTCTTACCTGCATTATTATTAGTGCTGACGCTAGCTTGGAATCAAAAACGCCGTATGAGAACACAAGAAATACGCGCTTAATCAATATGCCTAGCACGAGCTAGGCATATACTTTACGGAAACAAGGTGCTCTAAAGCACCCTATCGTAGATGAGATAATCCATAATGTATAAACACATCCTTGTTCCAGTGGACCTTAATGAAAAAGGCTTTTCTGACAAAGCCGTTGAACTTGCTGTTTGGCACGCGACACATTCCAATGCTGAAATTCATCTTTTAAATGTACTACCTGGTATCCACATGTCGATGGTCGCCACATACTTCCCGAAAGATGCCGCGGCGAAAATGAAAGAAGACGTCAAGCAACAGCTAAAACAGTTTGCTGATCAACATATCGCTGACGAAATAATCTACAAACTGCATGTAGCGGAAGGTAAAGCCTACACCACCATTTTAGATTACGCAGAAAAGCTCGGAGCTGATTTGATTATCATGCCAAGCCATAAACGATCGAAGATCGATAAAGTGATGCTGGGATCGGTGGCCAGTAAAGTAGTGCAAAACTCGCCAATCAATGTACTGGTTGTCAAACCGCAAGGATAGAAACCCTGCATCGTCATAAAAAAGCGCATGAGGCGCTTTTTTTTATGCCAACGACAAGCGCCTCAGTTAGGAATTGGCTATCAAACTAATAGGCTCAATTATCTTTACTTGTTGAGAATAATTATCAATAATATTTACATCAACCCGATAACCGTTTAGGTGAACATTATGAAAAAAACGCTTAGCTTTGCCGCGATCCATTTCAGTATTGCGTTTACCGTCGTTTATCTACTTACGGGCGACATTATTCTTGGTAGTCTGATTGCCATGCTTGAGCCGATGGTCAATACCGTTGCTTTTTACTTTCATGAAAAAGTATGGGCACACTACGCCCCGCTGCGCCGCTACTCACAATCGGCCAAAATTAAAACAGGTAGCTTTGCTGTAGTGCACTTCAGTGTTGCATTTAGCGTGGCATATATCATGACCGGAAGTTTTATCATTGGTGGTGTTTTAGCCATGATCGAACCGAGCATTAATACGTGTGCTTACTACTTCTACGAGAAGTTTTGGCAAAAGAGGCATCCGCAAGAATGGTCACCAATGAAATGCTCTCATTAACTGTACGTTGATCAGATAGGAAAATGGGTAACACAGAGATCTTCGCTTAACGCGATATGGAAGGATTGCTGCTGACCATCAAGTTTCACCGATAAGGTATACAAATCATTCGGGTTAAGCTGTGTAAGATCTGCGTACTTCGGCGCTTCCACTTGAAATAAAGCACTGGCGTGCTGATGACGCACATCAATAGGTAACTGATAGCTCATACCATTAAATTTCACCACCGCGGAAACTAATCCTGCTGCGTAGGTTTGATAATGTAAGTGAACCAAAAACTCACAGCCACCGCCATAGTGCCAGATTTGCTCAGTGGTAACATGCTCTAAACGAACATGACGAATGCATTGCAGATAAGGCTCTTGCCAAATACCCATTCGCTCATCGTATTTCTTCACCGAGTGGTGTCCCAATGGGCATAATTGCGGTAAATCTTGATCCTCCAGCAACCACTCTTCTTCTTGCTCAACAAACAAAATTTCGAATCGATTGCGGCCGAGTTGCAGCAAAGGCCGAATGTCTTTTTCATACACCGCTTGACTGCCATCACAATCAAATAGTGCCACACCGTTTAAACGTATTTCCGCATAAAAATCGATCCCCTCAAGCACAAGATCAATTGCAGCAAAACCAAGCATCACTTCATCCACCTCAACATCATGCATCAAATGCCACTCTTGCTCGGCAATGTGTGCTTCTGTCATATCGTGAGGTAATACTTGGCTAAGAGGCGCAGGAAAACAAAGATCATCTTGCGGGATCGATAAATCAGTCAACGGTGAAAGCTGCCAAAAGCCAGCAAGAGAAATTCGCATAATAAACTTGAGCTAGATCAATGTTGAGCGATTATATACAAAATAAATAAAGATGTGCTGACAAAAATAATGATTCGTCACTAAAGTGCCCCGCTAGCTTTGCATAGCTAAAAAAATACCAGCCAAAGGGCTGGTATCTCACATCAAGGTAAATAACGCCTAATCACTCTTGGTCGTCTTCATCTTCCTCATCGTCGTATAGCGCATCTTCACCCTCGTAGTAAGTGCCCCAGCCGTCGTAAATAATGTCATATTTTTCAGCAAGTTGAATAAGCTTCTCTGCCTGTTCATCGATCGCTTCGGCCTTCAGTACCGATTGCATAGTCGCGTCACAGCACAATAGTTTATTGCCGTCTTCATCTTCTGTTTCTTCTGCTTCAAGCACTTCAAAGCCCATTTTAAAGGCTTCAACAACCGCTTTTTCTAGCGTGTCAAAATCTTCAGCAAATAGGTGGTGCTCTATCTCATATAACGCATCTGGATCACTGCCATCTTCGAGCAGGGCTTGAATGATGTCGCGAGTATCTTCTTTTTGAATTTCGATTAACTCTTCAACGGATACGTAGTCATCTTGCTGAGGTTGAGACATAAGGTGCTCCAGATTTGGCTAAATGTAGACTATACTCCATCAACTTGGCGTTGCAGATAGGCGGCAAGTGAGTTAATCCCCATGAACATAGATAAACTATGTGACTGGGGTGAGCAAACGTAGCCAGCACCGCTGCAACTTCAAGTCGGAAGGGTATAAATGAATTTCGACGAAATATGGCATGGTTCGCCTAAAATTGCCACCAACAACGTACCACGATCTTTATCTTTCTAAAGGATCACTGCTCAATCAAGTACAGATTAAATAAAAAACACTTTAATTTAACAATTTATTTTCATTTTGCTAATTCAGTAGATTATCTGCCTGATGATTTGCTCTTTCACCGCATTAAACTGCCTGTTTATCAAACATTCATGCATAGCGAAAAAGGTCGCTTTGGCTAAACATGCCCGCATTATGCACTTTTTATGTAAATAACCGCATAGAAAATCACTTATTCTTCATGCTTAATTCACCCTCCTCTGAGACAAAAACGCATAACAAAGCACTTTGTCGTTATTAGGCTTATTTGGCTGGTTTTGGAGTTATTTTTTAATAAGCACACACTTTGAAGCATACACAACTATAGGTTCACGAAATAACAGCTAATATCACCACTAAGTAGACTTGCATCGATCGCTTAAGCTTGTCATAAAGAACATGAGAAATAAGAGTAGGGATACAAAATGAATAAGCTGTACGTTGGATCTGAAGTTGGGCAACTGCGCCGAGTATTACTCAATCGGCCAGAGCGTGCCTTAACTCATCTCACACCGTCGAACTGTCATGAACTGTTATTTGATGATGTACTTGCCGTAGAAGATGCAGGAAAAGAGCATGATGCCTTTGCCAACACATTGAAGGACCAAGATGTTGAAGTGCTGTTGTTGCATGATCTCTTAGTCGAAACCTTAGCCGTTGCCGATGCCAAAGCGTGGTTGCTCGATACGCAAATTTCTGATTTTCGCTATGGTCCCACTTTGGCGCGCGATCTGCGCTGCTATTTAGCTGACATGGATAACGAACACCTCGCCACTCTGCTACTCGGTGGTCTTGCTTATTCCGAACTGCCCATCCACTCCTCTTCGATGCTACCTAAAATGCATCGTCCGTTAGATTTTGTGATTGAACCGTTGCCTAATCATCTCTTTACCCGCGATACCTCTTGCTGGGTGTATGGCGGCGTATCGCTTAATCCGATGATGAAACCAGCACGCCAACGTGAAACCAACCATTTACGCGCCATTTATCGTTGGCATCCTGTATTTGCAGGAGAGAATTTTATCAAGTATTTCGGTGATGAAGATCTGCACTACGATAATGCCAATATTGAAGGGGGCGACGTACTGGTGATCGGTAAAGGTGCGGTGTTGATTGGTATTTCCGAACGCACGACGGTGCAAGGGGTAGAAAATTTTGCTGCGAGTTTATTTAAACATGGGCAGGCCAAAGAGGTGATTGCCGTTAACCTGCCTAAACACCGCTCCTGTATGCATTTAGATACGGTGATGACACATATGGATGTCGACACCTTTTCTGTTTACCCCGAAATTATGCGTCATGATTTAGAAACATGGCGTTTAACGCCGAAAGGCGATGGCGGGATGAACGTAGATTCAATGCCAAGTTACGTTAATGCGATTGAACGCGCGTTAGGTTTGGACAAACTCAAAATCATCACCACTGGTGGTGATAGCTATGAAGCTGAGCGCGAGCAATGGAATGACGCCAACAACGTGCTAACGGTTAAACCCGGAGTTGTGATTGGCTACGAGCGCAATGTCTACACTAACGAGAAATACGATAAGGCGGGCATCAAAGTATTAACCATCCCCGGCAATGAACTCGGCCGAGGCCGAGGCGGCGCGCGCTGCATGAGCTGCCCGATCGAGCGAGATGATATTTAACCTTCTCAATTCAACGCAGTGAATAAAAGAGATAAAAAAGCGGCGCATCAAAACGCCGCTTTTTATTTGCTTACGACGTCAGCTCTGAGCGAGTAACAACGTTATTCGGTGCCACCAACAGTGAGCGAATCTAGCTTAAGCGTAGGTTGCCCTACTCCAACAGGCACACTTTGTCCTGCTTTACCGCACACTCCAACGCCGCGATCAAGGCTCAAATCGTTACCCACCATCGAGACTTGTTGCATTGCCTCAATGCCAGAACCGATCAAGGTTGCACCTTTGATTGGATAAGTAATTTTGCCGTTTTCAATCATATAGGCTTCAGAGGCAGAGAACACAAATTTACCCGAGGTGATATCCACTTGGCCACCGCCAAAGTTGGGCGCATAAACGCCTTTCTTCACTGTTGAAATGATCTCTTCTGGCGTATGTTCACCCGGCAACATGTAAGTGTTGGTCATGCGCGGCATCGGTAAATGTGCGTACGATTCACGACGCCCATTACCCGTAGGGTTCACCCCCATCAAACGTGCGTTGAGTTTGTCTTGTATGTAGCCTTTCAACACGCCATTTTCAATTAAGGTGTTGTATTGACCATTGACACCTTCATCGTCGACATTGAGCGAGCCACGCAGATCTTTCAGTGTGCCATCGTCAACAATCGTACAAAGCGTTGAGGTTACTTTCTGGCCAATTTTACCGGAGAAAACAGAAGATCCTTTGCGGTTAAAATCACCTTCTAAGCCATGCCCTACCGCTTCGTGAAGCAAGACGCCCGGCCAACCAGAACCGAGCACAACAGGCATCGCGCCAGCGGGAGCTGCGACAGCTTCAAGGTTGACTAAGGCTTGTCGGATAGCTTCATCGGCAAACTGAAACGCAACTTTACGGCCATCTTGTTCGGTGAGGAAAAAGTCATAACCAAAACGACCACCACCACCAGAGCTGCCTCGCTCGCGGCGATCACCTTTTTGTGCTAACACGCTGATCGACAAACGGACCAACGGGCGGATATCGCCTGCGTAAGTCCCATCGGTTGCAGCAACTAACATCTGTTCATGCACACCACTTAAGCTCACCGAGACTTCTTGGATCAACGGCTCTTTGGTACGAATGTAAGCATCCAGCTCTTGCAGTAATTCTGTTTTTTGCTTTTTTTCCCAACTGGCTAGTGGGTTATCCGCCGCATAATAGGCTTGATTATCGCTACGTTTAAAGGCTTGAACACAGCCACTTTTACCTTGCTGCGCAATACCTCGTGCGGCTATTGCACTCTGTTTCAAACCTTCTAATTGGATTTGATCTGAATAAGCAAAACCCGTTTTTTCACCAGTGATGGCGCGCACACCAACACCGCAATCGATATTAAATGAGCCGTCTTTAATAATGCTGTCTTCGAGCACTAAAGATTCATGCCAGCTCGACTGAAAATAGATATCGGCATAATCAATTTGACGAGTGGCAATTGTCGCTAGTGTATCCGCAATATCTTGCTCGGTTAATCCTGCAGGTTTTAATAGTGCATCTTCAATGCGGTTAATACTCATAGTTTGCTCTTATTATCTATAAACTGATTCGTGAATCGGGTGTGTGCAGCAATGGGCATTTTTTGTCGAACTTGCTCAACGTAAGCCAAGTCAATATCGGCGACTAAATTCCCCACTTGCTGGTTTAAGCTTGCAATAACCTCACCCCAAGGGCTGATGACCATCGAATGACCCCATGTCTCGCGCCCACATGGATGAAGCCCAGTTTGCCCAACCGCAACAATCCAACACTGATTCTCTATCGCTCGGGCTCTTAACAAGACTTCCCAATGTGCCTTTCCGGTCACCGCCGTAAAGGCCGCAGGAACCACTAATATCTGAGCACCCTGCATTCTTAATTGGGAATAGAGGTGCGGAAAGCGCACATCATAGCAGATGGAAAGGCCAATTTGACCAAATGGCGTCGACGCAACACTCAGCTTTGTGCCGCAGGTAAAAGTTTCCGATTCTCGATAGCGCTGGTGGCCGTCAGCGACATCTGCATCAAACATGTGTAATTTGTCGTAGTACGCGACAAGATCGCCACTAGCGTCAAACAGCAAGGAGGTAGTCGTTACCCCGACCTCACGACGGATAGGCATGCTGCCCACCAACAGCCACACCCGATGAAAGCGAGCCATAGCAGCCAATTGACTCTGCAAGGGCCCTTGCCACAATGGCTCGGCATGTTGGTGATACTGTTGTCGCGTGCCAAACACCAGTGCATTTTCCGGCGTGACAATCCACTTCGCACCTTGCGCCACAAGTAGTGACACTTGCTGTTCGATATAGGCCAAATTCTGCGCAGGTTCAGAGCTTGACGTCATTTGAATAAGTCCAACGCGATCCATGCCTACTTCCCTATTTTTCAGTCAATTTTCTCAACTTTTCTGGCAATTTAAACTCGCCCCTACTACGTGAAAGCTCTTTAACAACCGGTGAATTAATTGGTCCTTTAACCTCATAGTTGACTTGGGTAAAGACCTCAACCACAGGTGCAATCACGGTCGTAATAGCGAGGACATACAGCGCTGTTTGCGGCGTCACCGCAAAAGCCGTCAAGACGGGAATTCCTGATGTGATGTCTGGTACAAAATTCACCTCAGCATCAACAGTACGGCTATTGAGATCCGCTAAGCCTTTAATGGTCATTTCACCGGCAACAGCATCCATTTTGATGTTGTTGGTAACAAAAATCCCTTGCGAAATTTCACCACTGCCCGTAATTGAGTTAAAGGCCATTCCTTTATCAAACACGTCACTAAAATCGAGCTGCATTTTACGGATAATGGAATCTAAACTGAATAATCCGAGTAAACGAGCGGCACCGCTGACATCAGAAACGACACCTTTACCCATAGTAGTCTCTATCTTGCCTTCTAAGCTGTCGATCTTCATTGACCAAGGCGCGCCATCCCATTCGGTTTGACTCGACATTTCAAATGGCGCTCTTTGGATACCGGAGCTGATGCCAAAGCGCTCCATCAAATCGCTATTATTGTCACCTTTCATGGTGAGATTCAGTTGGGTATGGCTACGCTCATCACCTTGCGCGTCTTTATTCAACGTCCAAGCACCACTGATATTGACTTGGTTTGAACCACTACTAATATCAATCTTCTTCCATTGCAAAGTATCACCTTGCCGTTGGAAGTCCATATTCATCTTGCCCACCTTGTAACCCTGCAACCAAAGATCATCAATGGCCAAAGTTAAGTTTGGCACCAATCGATGAAACTGTCGGTCAAAATCAGTAATAAGCGGCTCAGACTGGCGATCTTGATCAACCAACAGTGATTTTTTGGGGCTGTCCTCCAGCTCAGGAATGTAAACGTGCAAGCGTTCAAGCGAGACGGACAAATCATAAGGTTCAATATAACTCGCTTGGCCTTTTGCTTCTTGGCTCTCGAGCTGTGCGTACCAACCGAGATTTTTACGTCTGGCATTAAAATCAACATCGTGCCACTCAATGCCCGCCAGTAGAAGTGCTTTGACGTTGATGTCCACTCTCTCTGGTGGTGGGATCTCGGGAGTATTCATCTCCGCTAGAGCTGATTTTTTCTTCGGCTGAGGCTCATTGGCCAAACTCAACCATTCATCCAAATTAAAGGTATCGCTGCGGATCTGCGCATGGTGGCCAACCACTGGGCTGATTTTGAAATTGCCGCTCCCTACTATGAGATTGGTGGCCGTCAGGCGTGGTTTTTTCGATGTGATATCGATTTCAGCTTGGTATTTCGCTTGTGGTAATTGTAGGCGAGCGGTGATCGACTCTTGGTTACCCGATGCTTGCAAGTGAGCTTTGCCTGCCACGTTGAAGGCTTTTTTTAGCGGGTAAGGGTAATCACTTTCTACCATTTTTAAATCGGCTAAGGTATTGATTTGATAAGTGAAACCGACATCATTGAGCTGAATATCAACGCCCATTTGCCAAGGAGCATGCCCTTTTAAACGGTTTAGCCAGCGCTCACCGACAAAAGGCGTCAGGGGTTTAATATCCCAGTCTCCCACCACATCAATATTCACCGCGTAACCTTGGCTGGCATTTTCACCTTTAAAATCAATCGCGATCGGTTGAGTCAGCAGATCCGCCGACAAACCAGCTGCCGTCACAACGTCATTATCAAATTCAATTTTGCCAGAGACACCCTCAAGCACCATTGGCGGTGCATCAATTTCCACGTGGTTATTGTTTAAATTCGCCCAACCCCATGCTCGGGGTTCCTGCTCACTATCAAAAGGAATACGAAGCTGAAATTCAGATTGCACTTCGCCACTGACTTGGATCGCCGTTAACGCCGCTCCCACCGAATCCACTAAAGGCGTTGAGGTCATATAGTCGCGTACGGCATTGCCTTGGGCTGTTGCACTGGCTTCGATTTCGATGTGTCCACCTTCGGCTAGCTCAGGTATTCGCCCTGTGATCCGCTGGGCAGTGACATCCATTAAGGTCGCAGAGTGTGAATCAAGGTACATCGCATCGTTTTCAAACAGCAGATAGAGTTGCAAATTGGTGATCGGCGGCCACGCCGTATCAAAACTAAATTTCGCCTCTTTTAAACCAACCCAAGCTTGGAATACGCCATTGTTTTGTTGGTAGGGAAAATCGCCAAGTTCACCATACCAAAGCAGTTTAGCGGTGTTGGCTTTACCGCCTTGAATCGCAGTAGAGAGATAGTCTGTTAACTTGCGCCCCAATGCTAAGGTGGGCAAATAACGCCAAGTTTCACCTGCATTGTATAAGTCCGCTTCCGCATAAAATGAAAGTAAAGGACTACGTTTTTCAGGAAAATCGAGACGAAATGATCCAAGCACTTGTAAGTCAGGCGTCGCCGCAGTCACTTTACTGGCCCACAATGACCAGCCATCGGCTTGCTTTTGCCACACAACATCGGCTTCACCTTGACGAATATTCAATGGTGCTTGGAAAACCTCACCATAAGGTAACACGTCATCAATCAGCGTTACTTTGGCGCGAGCACTCTCCATGCTACCTGCAATGGAGGCTTTGAGATGGTGTACTTGTGGCAATAACTGCCATTGTGCCATGGCGCCATCACTGAGTTCGGCAGAATAACGAAGCGATTGCAGGCTATCTCCTTTGCTGAGCCGAATATCTTCTAAGGTGCCCCCCAAATCCAATAGCTGCAAAAGCTCGTTCGTTTTGCTGGAATCGGGCATCATTTTCACAAAGGGAAGCAAAGTTTTTATGTCCAACTGAGATAAGTTCAAACGCCATTGCGTCGGTTGCCATTCAAACGCGGCATCAAGTTTAGGCCACACTTCGTCATCCGTGCGCAACTGAAGTGAGTAAGCGTTAACTTGCCATCCTTGTTCAATAGGTAACAGTTTGATGATTCCCGACTCTAACAGCAATTCATGCTGACGCTCTTCACCCCAAACCAGTTCAGAGGGCTTAAGTTCGACATAGCCATCTTTGGGTTGGTTATGTTCTAAGGTCAGCCAGGCATTAAAACTCACCTGTCCTTTCTTAATGCCGGTTTCGTCTTTGAGATAACGAGTCAACCACGGGTTTATTTTGATATTGTCAGCGCTAACATAGAAGCGACCTGAAATATCGCGTAGTGACCCATGATCTTCAAAGTTAGCACTCACTAACAGAGAGTTAATACTGGTATCAGCGATGCTCACCACGCCTTCAGCTTTATGTTGCTGAGCGTTATTTTTCCACCGAAGACGTTCAATATCTAACTGGCGAATCTCCCCCGCGACAGATTGATAGAAAACCGTCGAGTCGAGTAGCGCAAAATCATCCAATTGCCGCAACAGTAGGTTGTCTAAACGTTGAATGACATTGCCTTGTGTGCGGCTCTGTTGGTTATCTTCAGCCTGTAGCTCAAGCCAGTTTACCGAGCGAATATCCAATTTGAGTTGATGAATACTGAGATCCGCGACCACAGGTTGCATTTGCAGTATTGACTGAATGAGGTCAAATTCAACATCGATTTGTTGCGCAGAAAAGTGAATTTGCGATCCATCGGGTAGCTTTGCTTTTAGCCCCTTAAGTGCAATTGACGGGTGAGTATTACGCCAAAAACCAGTGACCTCACTTAATTCAAATTCAAAACCTGAATTTTGGTTAATCAACGTTTGTATTTCGCCTTGGAAACGATTCATTTGTGGCAAAAACACACGCAAGGTGGTGACAGCAACAGCCAGCATCACTAACACGCAAACGATAAACCACAATACTATTCGCCAAAGGCGCGTAAAAGTTGAGATCACAAAAGCCCTACTACATCATCACAACGTCAAATTGTTCTTGAATATAAAGTGGCTCCGCTTGGATGCGCACTTCTTTTCCAATAAACACTTCCAACTCAGCAAGAGCATGAGACTCATCACCTTGCAAGGTTTCTGCCACCGCAGGGGATGCGTAAACCACAAATTTATCCGCATCGTAAGCGCGGTTGACACGCGTGATTTCACGTAAGATTTCGAAACAGACGGTTTCAACGGTTTTCACACTGCCGCGGCCTTCACAGGTTGGACAACTTGAACATAACACGTGTTCAATACTTTCACGGGTGCGCTTACGCGTCATCTCCACCAAGCCTAACTGCGTAAAACCATTAATATTCGTTTTGACGCGATCTTTAACCAGTGCGGCATCTAAGGAGTTGAGCACTCGCTTACGGTGCTCTTCAGACATCATATCGATAAAATCAATAATGATGATGCCCCCTAAGTTGCGCAAACGTAACTGACGGGCAATGGCTTGAGTCGCTTCAACATTGGTATTAAAAATGGTTTCTTCGAGGTTACGACGGCCAACAAACGCGCCAGTATTGATATCAATCGTAGTCATGGCTTCGGTTTGGTCGATGATAAGGTATCCACCAGACTTGAGCTCCACTTTACGCTCGAGAGAACGCTGAACCTCGTTTTCGGTGTCGTACATATCAAAAATAGGCTTGTCACCTTCATACAGTTCAAGCTTATCGGTTAACTCAGGCACAAACTCTGAGGTAAACTCTTTGAGGTTCTCAAATTCAAGTCGTGAATCGACTAAAATCCGCGTCAAATCGGTGCCGACAAAATCTCGTAAAATACGCTGAGCTAAACCCAATTCGCCATACAGTGTCGAGCGTGTTTTGTATTTAACTCGACGCTCCAACACTTTCAGCCATAGCCGTTTAAGAAAGGCGGCATCTTGTGAAAGCTCTTTCTCATCAGCCCCTTCAGCGGCGGTACGAATAATGAACCCACCGTGCTCATCACAATAATGAGACACGACTTTTTTGAGACGATCACGCTCTGATTCACTTTCAATGCGTTGTGAGACACCAACATGACTTGCGCCGGGCATAAAAACGAGATAGCGCGAAGGTAGGGTAATATCTGTCGTTAAACGGGCGCCTTTAGTGCCTAATGGATCTTTGACCACTTGCACCACGATATCTTGGCCTTGACGAACTAGCTCTGAAATATCACGAACTTGAAACTGCTGTTTTTCGTTCTCAGCCACACATTCAGTATGAGGAACAATGTCAGAAGCGTGAAGAAAAGCGGCCTTGTCTAAACCAATATCGACAAAGGCGGCCTGCATTCCGGGAAGAACTCGGCTGACTTTTCCTTTGTAAATATTGCCCACAATGCCGCGTTTCGCTTCTCGCTCAATGTGGACCTCTTGAAGAACTCCGCCTTCAATCATCGCCACTCGAGTTTCACTCGGGGTGACGTTTAGTAGCAACTCTGCACTCATGAGTACACCTCAATGTTTTTAATTATATAAATTCGTGCAAGAGCTGGTCAGTTTCGAATAATGGTAATCCTACAACAGCGTAATAACTGCCCTCGATCTTCGTTACAAATCGTCCACCCAATCCTTGAATGCCATAACTGCCAGCCTTATCGCAAGGTTCACCCGATTGCCAATATTGTTCTATTTCTTCATCTGACAAAGGTTTAAACCATACATCCGTCGTTACCACGACGGATTTAGAATGATCATGTGTTGCTACGGTTACGGCCGTCATCACTTGATGTTTTGTACCAGATAGGCTGCGTAACATCTGTTGTGCTTGAGCAAAATCAGCAGGTTTTTCAAGTACTGTTTCACCTTGCACGACTATGGTATCAGACCCAATAACTATCGAAGCAGGGTTGGATAAAGCAACACCAGCCAGTGCCTTATCACGTGATAAACGTTCAACATACACTGCTGGGGCTTCATGCTCATTACGGCACTCTTCAACGTTGGGCACCACAATATCAAACTGATAACCCAGTTGAGTCAGTAACTCTCGTCTTCTTGGCGAGCCAGAAGCTAATACAATTTTTTTATTCATCATCTAAGGTGCCAGTGGCGTCGCACACGACGAAGCAGTAGGAACATCCAAGGCCATAATATGCAATTGATCATACCAACCCATAGCGAGAGCGGGTTAAATGTCACATCTTGAATTAAATATTCGCCGCAGAAGATCAGCACTTCAAGCAACATAGATAACACGCCAATGATTACGGCTTGTTGCCATAACGCCATATTACGCAGCACTAAGAAGTTAATCGCCACTAAGTAGACAACAATGGCCATCATCATGCCACGAATGCCCAATGTTGAACCAAGCAGCAGATCCCATAACAAACCAAGGATCAAAGCCGACCCTACGTTGACTCGATGCGGCAACGCTAAAACCCAATAGCATGTCACCAGCAGTAACCACGATGGGCGCAATAGATCCAGCTCACCCGGCCAAGGGATAGTTTGTAAAACCAGAGCAAAGAGAAATGATGCACCAATCACCAATTTACTTTTCACGACACTACTGGCCATCGGTTGCTTCCTCTAACATTTTCTCTGGCGTAACTTGCAATACTTTCTGCTGCCTATCTTCGTTAGGCCAGATCAACAGCAAATAGCGTAGACGATCAAAATCCACCACGGGATCGGCGGTGATCGACGCAAATTCACGCTGGGTATCTTTGTCGACCACCGAAACGTGTGCGACAGGATAACCTTCAGGATATACGCCCCCTAAACCTGATGTGACGAGCAAGTCACCCACTTCAATATCAGTGCTGGTGGGTATGTGTTCCAATTGAATACGATCCACCTGGCCATTCCCTGAAGCAATCACTCGAATATCATTACGAATAATCTGCACTGGAATCGCACTATTGGTGTCAGTCAGCAACAACACCCGGCTGTTATGAGCCGCAACAAAAGTCACTTGGCCAACAATACCTTTGTCGTTAATAACGGGTTGCCCTTCGTAAACGCCATCTGTTCGCCCTTTATCAATCACAACTTGGTGACGATAAGGTGAGGTATCGACCGCCATCACCTCAGTGACAACCTTCTTTTCATCACGAACAAAAGAAGATCCAAGCAATTTACGTAACCGCTGGTTCTCTTCGCGGTATTGATCAAACAAGATCAAATCACTTTTCAAGGTGATCGCTTCTCGTTTTAAACGTTGATTCGATTCAATCAGTTTTTGATGAGTGGCGAATCGCTCATACAGATCATCAAACATACTGCGCGGTAAATCCGCCATGTATTGAATGGGAGCCACTAAGCTATTAAGAAAAAAACGAACGTTGGAAAAAGTACCTAAACGACTATCAGCCAGCATAAGACTGGCTGATAAAATCACGGCAAAAAAGAGACGTAGCTGAAGAGATGGTCCTCGACCAAATATTGGCTTCATTCTATAAAAATCCTAGATGTCATAATGGGAGCTTTACGGCTCCCAAAGCCATTATTCTTCGCTAAATAGGTCGCCACCGTGCATATCGATCATTTCCAACGCTTTACCGCCACCAAGGGCAACACAGGTTAGAGGATTATCGGCAACCACGACTGGTATTCCCGTTTCTTCGGTCAAGAGGCGGTCGATATCTTTGAGCAGCGCTCCACCACCGGTTAATACCATACCATTTTCTGAGATATCAGAAGCAAGCTCTGGCGGACACTGTTCAAGCGCAACCATCACCGCAGAAACAATACCGGAAAGCGGTTCTTGCAGTGCTTCTAAGATTTCATTGGAGTTAAGAGTAAAGCTACGAGGGACCCCTTCAGCAAGGTTACGACCACGAACTTCAATCTCCATCACTTCATCGCCGGGGTAAGCCGAGCCAATTTCATGTTTGATTTTCTCTGCGGTCGCTTCACCGATTAAGCTGCCGTAGTTACGACGCACATAATTGATAATCGCTTCATCAAAACGGTCACCGCCGATACGCACAGAGGAAGAGTAAACCACACCGTTCAAGGAAATAACGGCAACTTCAGTCGTACCGCCACCGATATCGACCACCATTGAACCCGTTGGTTCAGAAACACGCAGACCAGCTCCGATGGCCGCCGCCATAGGCTCATCAATCAAATACACTTCACGCGCGCCAGCACCGAGTGCTGATTCACGAATCGCACGGCGTTCAACTTGGGTGGAGCCACAAGGCACACACACCAGAACGCGAGGGCTTGGTTTGAGTACACTGTTGTCATGCACCTGCTTGATGAAGTGTTGCAACATTTTTTCGGTCACGTAGAAATCCGCAATCACGCCGTCTTTCATAGGACGAATTGCAGAAATATTCCCCGGCGTACGACCAAGCATCTGCTTAGCGGCATGACCGACAGCAGCAACGCTTTTTCCACCACGACCTTTATCTTGGCGAATAGCAACAACGGAAGGCTCGTCGAGGGCAATACCTTGTCCTTTAACGTATATAAGAGTATTGGCGGTACCTAAATCGATCGATAGATCGTTGGAAAACATGCCACGCAGTTTTTTGAACATATTCTTCGCTCGTCCTGCAAGAATTAGAAGATAGAAAATTGCACTAAATGTACCAATGCCTTGCGATCACAGCAAGGCGTTGACGCATAAACATGGACTGAAACACGCAATTTCTAACAGATTCCTAACTTAGGTAGAAAAATCTCTATGAATTTGTGTGAATTATCCGGTTAATTTTTTTCACGCCACCAGATTACCCGGTCGCTGCCTCGGTACAATCCAAACTGTACTCGGCCTGAGACTTCATTTTCAAACGCGCTATTTTGATCATTGTAGAGACGCAACCAAGGCAACCCATGAGCATTGAGATCAAGCAAAGTATCAATGAATCCTTGATGACCCGCTCCCGGAGCCGTAAAGTTGATATTCGCGGTACCCAAAGTGAGCGTTTGACTGGCTAAAGTAGGATAAACTTCAGGAGCCCCACCGGAACCTAAAGTTAGATCGGTCGGCGTTAAAGTGAAATTCGCAAGATCTGGTAACCTTGTACAGCGATCAAAGCTATTGGTAACAAAGCCATTGGCAGTGAAGTATTCGCTCGTAATTGGCTGACTTAACGCACTCGTTTCTGGGCCGTAAGTGTCGTGGATCACCAGTTTTCCCCAGCGCAATTTCATCTCATCATCAATGTCTGTAATCGTATAGTTTAGGCAAGGATCACTGGCCGTTTCTCGGTAGCAAACTCCATCAAGGTCTGTAAGATCGGATACCAAGAGGGTAAGATCTAACTTGCTGTTAAAAGGCACTATTGGTTGTGGTGGCTTTTGGTAGATCAATATCTCCCCAGAGAGTTCAATGCGAGAATCAACGCCATTGACTCGGTTCACACTCGTCAAATCGCTATCAAAGCTGATTGGTAAACTATTCACAGTATCGTTATATATTCGGTTGTCCCACTGCCGATCATAACGCCACCAAGCACTGTCGAAATAATTGATCGTTTCACTGCCTGACGCGGATCTTGGGTGTAAGTAAATACCCGGATTGTCTTTATATCCAAACGGTTGTCCTAAATAACTGAACGATTCGTCATTCGGAGAAGTCACCTCACACTCAGCCTGTAAGCTGGTCACCACCGAAGAAGGAGAAAAATAGGCTGGGATAAAACGACCTATCGGGCCCGTTGAGGCAACGGCAATCGGCAGATTCTCACTCGCTAAATCGAGTCCAAGATACGTCGTTGGCGCGTTCAGCGAGAAATCAAACACCCCAACCTCACTCACTCTTTGTTGTACAGTCGTCGAGCTACCTAATTGGTGATCATATTCAACTTCGCCGAGAGCACCGGGCACGCCTGTCGCTGGTGCGATTAGAGTATGTTTAAGCTCAATGTTTGCTTGTTGATAATTTGTCACGCCTAAATTGTTAGTGAAATCATTATCCTCAATCGGTGCCTCCGCAACCGCTTTGATATTGAGATTAAAGTTTTCATCTGCCCTTGCAAAAACCAAACAGCTTAAGTCAGCAGCAGGGCACTTTCCATCTGGATGAGCTAAGTTATAAGAGTGATTGGTGCTAAGCACCAACGCACGAGGAACTCGTATAAAAGTCGTTTGACCTGTTAGTTGCAAATCCTGCTCATCACCACTCCCCGTTAAACGAGCATTCAAAGCAAGGCTACCAGCCTCACGATAGGATACGTTAATGCTCGCCTCACCATTTTGGTTGAAATTGAGCACCACTGGCATCGCAGTATTGGATGACTGCCCTACCGCCACACTATTCACACCAACCGATAAAGCTCTAAAACCTTGCCCCCCATTAGGACTCAAGTAATCACTCCAAAAGGAAACGGGTTTTTGTACATTTTGAAAACTAGGCAAACACAGTTGTGAAGCGTTATCTTTTCGTACCGCTTTAATGGTCCCAGTTACCGATTGATTGGCATAGGAATTAGGTATATCCAAAATGAAGCCACTGTCAACGAAATTAAGCGTACAATTTTGGGCAGAATACCCCCCACTACCATATCGACAAAGATTGGTCGAAAAAGGTTTAGCACTAGGTACTGAGCTCTGAACCCCCACAGTTACATTTCCTGCGCTATTTTTACGAAGCTTCAGGTTGGCAATGCCATTCGTCATATTAACTTGGGAGCCACCTTGCCATCCACCGCCAGCAGAAGGCAATGAATTTGGTAATAAAGTCGCGGAGATCGGCTGTTGGTAAAGCTCATTACAACTGCTATTTGCACAAGCTTGTATTTGTACATCAGCGGCGTTGCAAGTTAGCCCATCTGACGATGGTAAAGTAAAACGAAAATGATCAACCTGCTCCCCCACGTCACGAGACTTCAAGGCACAAACCTTAAAGTTTTCAATCTCATGGTTATTAACAGAAGCCCCTGTTGAGCCTGCAAGAGAAAGTAAAAACTCTTCAGGTGTCGCACCTTGATTAGGATTCGATAGCACATTAAACCAATCGATAACTGTCTGCATATTGCCATTCACCAGACGATCCACACGAACATAAACCGCGTTATTATTTCGTGAATCGATGGTGATGAAATAGCGATGCCCGGGACCTGGCCCTGGAAAAGAACAGTTACCGCCCCACCATTGACAAGTACGACGTACATCCAGCTTGGGGTTCAAATTAGCGGCAGTTCCCACTAGATAGCGATAACTTGCGGCTTCAGAGCCTCGAATGGCAACGGCTTGGCGACGAAAACCAGGCCCTCCGACTCTTCCCTCTGTTGGGTTGGAATAATTTCCCCACTCATCCAAACCAACCCCAAGCCAACCTCCAGCAAAACCCGGCTTAATTGGATTGGAACTTGTGGTGGGTGCATACCCTAAAGAGCCGCCAAAACCACCCGTTCTAGGGATAATCTCGGCATCCGAAAAAATAATCGACACCCCATCAGCACCATCACCGGTTAAATTTGCCCACGCATAGTAATCAAACTCAACAGTAACTAAGTTGCCAGCCGCTGGGAAAATTCGTTGATAAGTCACTGCGGTTGCTTGGTTATTCTGATCCTCAGTTAAGCGTAAGCGATTACTGATCAAACTCGGCGTAAAGCTACCAGTACTAGTATAAGGGATCCAATTCTGACCAAGCGAGGAGCGGTTAAAATCATCCTCAAAACAAGCATAGCCTTGCTGCTCATTTTGATTGATCTGAGTATTCCCCTCCATCATTAATCGGCGGCTTGTCGTACGGCCATTGATTGTGGCAGAGTTATTCAGAGCCAGAGTGTTACCTATGTAAACATAACCATTAACTTGTGTATTACCATTCAGAGAAAGATTATTAAATCCAACGATCGTTAAATTCCCCGCACCAGAAATATTGATATCTGAACTATTCCAGCTAGAACTATTTTTTATAAATAGCCGAACATCGCCTTCTACTTCAACAATTGCATTGGAGTTTAGCTGTAATGTTTCAATCCAATAGTCACCGGACGACAACACAAGAGTTGCACTTGAGCCCATATCTAAAGACTTTATTTTATATTCAGACAACCCTGAAAATTGAAGCGTGCAGCTATCGTATAGTTGTAGTTTTCCTATATTTGATTGGTTCAATACTATGCTTTGTCCACTATAACACCAGTTGATTTGGTTATTATTATTACTGGAATTTTTGAATGCATTCCCACCGCTTAAACTTAAGGAAGCCACACCTCCCCCTGTAACTTGGCAAAACTGATCATCACAACGAGCATTTTGGCGTTCAGAAATATTGTTGATGGAACAAAATGCCAGTGGGTCACCCGCTGTTCCCGTAATCTGTGAGTATCCGTATTGGATAAGTTGAGGATTTGGAGAGCTTGCACAACTGCCCTGACCTTGGGCAACGTGAGGAAAATAGATAGAATTATCAATCTGCTGGAAAGCCATTACACTTGTTGCAGAGATAGATAGTATTGTGCTGAGCAGTATGCTAATCAGCCATTTATAGTGAATCACTTTTCACCCCCACTTCGATGACTCGCTGCAACATCCAATCACCAGACTGACAACGCCCGGTTGACGTCAGTTGATGAACAGTACGGCCATCATCCATTGTACCCACCAAATTACATTTAACCTTTGCGCTACATTGTGCTAATCCTTCACCTTGAAAGGTGAGGGTTTGTTCAGTGCCTGAATGACAACTCCCGCTGGTTGTCGTTTGATAAAAACGACTCAGTTCAACGTTGATCGCCGATCGCGCAGCCATTTCGGCCCTTGTCCCTAACACCATCGAAACCAATTGCTGGCTATTGCGCTGTTGATTACGATTCGCGACCGATGCAACAAAGCCGACCACCACAATGATAAAGATGGCCAATACTAAGCCGCTGCCTTGCTGTTTACGGCGTGTTGTAGATAAGCGCATCATGGTCAAACTTTACCTCCTCGCCGCGGTCGGAAAATGTCAGTTCAATTTTCACTAAGCCGTTGCGTTGTAGCTCTGGCTGCGTGACATGAAAGTTGGCTTGGCTAATGTTTTCAGCCATCAATACTGGAGTACCAAGCTGTGCAGGGCTGAGCGCACTGCGATTAAGCGCGTAATCCGCATAACGATAAATACGATTGTTCTGATAACAAAAAGCCACTGGCGTGCGATAAAAATAGACTCGCTTAGCTGGCGATTGAATTACAAACCCAGTCGGTTGTGCCAAGGCAACATCAACCATGATCGCATCGTTGGGTGGCGTAAAATCAACATCTGCGTTTACTTGCGCTGTTTGCCCGCTGGCACTTGGCGCTTGGCGTAGCGAAGCGGCGTTGGTTGGGAACACGACTAGACGATCGCCATTGAGTACCTTTTTGTCGATCGGCAATAAACGCACCGCAGCCGAAGGCGATTGCACGGTTGGCAGGTCGTTGTAGATCGCGCTGTCAGTGATCGGTAAAAACTCAATGCAACCATTTTCTACCATCACGCTGTTTGGTACCGCTTCACGCAGTTCTCGGCTCAGCCGCTCAGTAACAAAGCGCCCTTGTTGGATCAAAGCTTCACGGGCGGTGGTATCAACATAAATACCCATACTTTGGCGGATCACAGAGCCTAAAAATAGCCCGACCACCGACAACAGAATAATCGCAATCACCATTTCAATCAGGGTAAAACCACGCATCAGAAATTGCCCTTAATCGCCGCAAACGGGTAGCGATTGCCCTTCGGGTCAATGATCACCACAGAAACCCGCTTATAGTGAGTCCGTTGATTAGCGTTCACTCCGCTTAGTTGCCCACCGCTGTCCTGTTCATAAAATACATTGATCGCCGCAGTAAAGCCTCTATAACTGGTCGTATCTAAGAGTGTGCCGAGCACATCTTCAATTGGCCTTGGCTGAGCCGTGATAAAATCATCGACATCGTTGTATTGGTTAATACTCGCTTCACTATCCTTACCCAAAGCGTCATGAGCAGTGCACATTTCCTCTACCGTTCCGCTGAGTAAACACTCAGGCAATCCGCCATTGGGGCCGGATTTTTCGTCAAAGGCTCGGCCCATTACTTCATCCATAACCGCGCGGCCTAACTCGGCGGCTTTTACTGCTAGCACCTGTTCAGCGCTTTGTTGCGAGCGAGGATAAAGCGCGGCCGTGATGCCTGTCATGGCTATTGCTGTCACTGTGATAACGATGATCATCTCAATGAGAGTAAACCCGCGCGGCGCGTTAACACGCATAAATGTACCCCTCGCTATTGATACACACTTGGCGAGATTCACCCGATTGCAGATTATTTAAGGTAACAGTGCAGTTTGCCGTTAAGCACTGCGCGGCGCGACCTAAACTATCAAAATCTAAAAAATGGCTACCATCATTATTGGTTAACGTCAGGGTGATATCGTTCGCCGCAGCATCGACAAAACTGCTGTCTGCCAGCGTACTTGGTAGTGAAGTGGTGCAAGCACCAGCAGAAACGGAAGGAGATACTTGCTGTGCTTGATTATTGCTGACCAACCAGCGATTACAGAGGTCGGTACGCTGCATAGCGCGGTTTTGGGTCAAACGCAGTGAGGCCAACACTTCGCTTTGTGTGGTTACGCTTGAAAAGGAGGAGATGCCAGTATAACGGCTTGCGGCGTACACAGCGACAATGCCCAGCAGCACAATCACCACGACCAGTTCGATCAACGTAAAACCACGCCGTGCTGCTAAATGTTGCTGCATTTTATACCTCTAGCGAAAAAACAAGTGCTTAAAGTATATAAGAAATTTCCGTAGTGGGCTTAAGTTTTACTGACTTTTGTGGGTGATAAATAACTAGCAGTAAAGGCCAGCAATGCTGGCCTTTACTATGGTAATTAACAACCAGTAGGAGTAACTGTAATTGTTGGCGCAGAAGCCGAAGCATTCGTTGCATACGTAACATAGCAACTAGTATCGCTCGCATTTCCGCTAAAACTATAATGAATCACAGATGTAGTCACAGATGAGCCAGCACCAGACACCTCAATCCAATCACCACTCCCAGAGAGGCCTTCAACTGCATTTCCAATGCCATCAGTCGTAGCCGCAGGATAACCAAACGTCAAAGCAATATTATCAGCACTAGAAGCAGCGGTTACTGATGGTTGTGTTTCTATACCATTAATGGCTGAACGCCCATAAACGATACCAGCCGCACCTTGCATCGCCCCCTTCAAACCTTGTAACGAGGCTTCTCGCGCATCGCCTTGCAAATTCAAAAAACGTGGCGCAGCGGTGACGGCGAGAATGCCGAGAATGACAATCACAACCACAAGTTCGATTAGGGTGAAACCGTTTTGTCTTTTCATAGTTACTTTCTCTCTATGTTTTAATCAATGCGCAGACTTACTGCAAAGTGACGGTCACACGACCAGTTTTTATCTCATACACAAACTGGTGCGCGGTTCCGCCCTCTTTTTGCACATAAGTACAAGTGGCTTGACCGTCATCGGCTTGTGCTGAATATTTTACATTAGCGTTATTGGCTGCATTAGCGACTGTGTCAACTTTTGGTGGGTTTTGCAGCAAATTATCCATTAAATCAATACATGACTGATCCGTAATCGCCGCTGGATAACTGGTATTATCGGTATTGAGCGCCAACGGATAACCGTCCCTAAAACC
Organism: Vibrio sp. ZOR0018; assembly: GCF_963865925.1. NCBI lineage: Bacteria > Pseudomonadati > Pseudomonadota > Gammaproteobacteria > Vibrionales > Vibrionaceae > Vibrio > Vibrio sp. ZOR0018. The sequence continues at coordinate 62,252 of NZ_CAWMCN010000156.1, forward strand.
TGTCGCGGCACCGCTGCTATCTGTAGAGCGAGTCAGCCAGAAATTGACACCATCATAGTTGACGGTGTTTTGTTTTTCCGAGCCCAAAGTCACAGAGGTTCTTGCCTGAGCTTCCCACTGAGCACGCGCCGATAGAACACCAGTAGCAAAACCACCGGCAACCCCTTCGATGCTGGCTTTTTTCGCTTCATCGGTGACATCTAAAAAGCGGGGTAGCGCTGCAACGGCCAATAAGCCGACAACCACAATCACTACGACTAATTCAACTAAGGAAAAGCCCGTTTGTTTGTTATCCATGCTCTACCTATCTCTTTGTTATTACCGTGTATTATACGCACTTGTTCTCGCATCGCTACGGGGCGAGTGCCCATTTCACTGTTTATGTCGAAAACTCATGCTGAAAAATCGACGCTTACTGTAAACTTATCCCTTAAAAGTTCAATGGTTATCACCTGTTTTTGGCTGTAAACATAGCGACATTGATACTGATTTGCTTGATGTGCCGATTCAATTGAAATCACTTTGCTTTCAAGCAGTTGTTCATCTGGGTATAGCAGGCTTAACCAATAACGACAATCTATACTTGATTCATTCTCAGCCAATGGTAATACCCAGCCCGTTGCGCTCATATTGAGTAATCGACCATTCGCGATTAAAGTTGAGGGCCGCCCCTTTAATAACCAATCTTGCTTATAAAAATTGGCACTTTCTACGATTTTACTGCTCGCCATCGCTAATGCGGTTTGATTGGCTTCTTTTTCTATCGACTGCCATGCTGATAGCAAAGCCATCAAAAGAACAAAGACAATCAACCCCCAAATTACGAACTGAGAACGCTCTATCGCCGTTTTCATCTGACAACCTTTATCCTTTGATCGCGTCGAGCATTCCCCACATTGGCAGAAAGATGCCAAGTGCCAGCACCAACACCATAGCGGCGACAATCACCAATAAAATCGGCTCTATGCGCGCGGTGAGGGTTTTGAGATCGTAATCCACCTCTCTATCATAGAAGTCCGCGACTTCAAGTAGCAACTCATCAATGCGCCCTGTCTCTTCACCCACCGAAATCATCTGAATAACTAATGGCGTAAAAATATTGGCGTTTACCGCGGTGGTGGATACGCTTGTTCCCGCTTCAATGGCAGCTTTCATTTCTAACAGGCGAGATTCTAGAAATTTGTTATCCAACGCTTCGGCAGATAATGCTATCGATTGGTTTAACGGCACCCCTGCTTTCAACATCAAGGCAAAAGTTCGAGAAAAACGCGCCAATTGAGCTCGGTTCACTATGCCGCCGACAATGGGCATTCTTAAGCGAAACTTATCCCACTTTTGACGCCCTGCTGCTGTGCTCAACCAAGCTCTGAAAGCAAATAAACACCCAAGCAATACGCCTATCATCATCGGCCAGTAGTTGACAAAGAAATCTGACATACCAATTAAAATGCGAGTTGGCAGCGGTAAATCAACCCCGAAACGGCTAAACATGCTAGTAAATTGTGGGATCACTTTAACGTTGAGAATGAACATCGCGACCAAAATAAAGCTGATGACAAAACTCGGATAACGCATCGCCGTTTTAATCCGTTTACGAGTTTCGACTTCTTGCTCGTAGTAATGAGACAATTGCAGCAAGGCTTCATCAAGCCGCCCTGTGTTCTCACCGACGTGGATCATCGACACAAACAACGGGCTAAAGACTTTCGGGTACATCTGCATTGAGCTCGATAAACTGCGCCCGTTGGTTAGCTCATTACTAACCGCTTCCAATGCTTCTTTAAGCTGTTTATTAGCACAATTTTGGATAAGTCCTTTCATCGAGCGCAGCAGCGGCACACCCGCCTTGGTCAAGCTGTAAAGCTGACGACAGAAGATCACCAACACCTCAAGTGGCACACTTGGGGTAAACAGCGATTTCCAATCAATCGAAAAATCAGCCCCTTGGTCTGACGAAATTAAGGTCGGAATCACACCCTTGTTAAATAGCGCTTCCGCCGCGAGCTCTTCTGTCGGGGCATCAACATGCCCAGAGGTTTTGCTACCATCTAAATTTCGACCCTGATAACGATACGTTGGCATGAGTAACCTTAACTATAGATAGATGGCTTGAATGATGCCGGATGAATCACCTTCACCTAAGCTCATCACTTCATCTAAACTGACAACCCCTTGTAGCGCCAACTCCATCGCCGAAGCTAGCAGCGGTTTGTATTGCTTCGACTGACGAGCGGCTTGCGCAAAACTAACCGCATCGTTGGCGCGCAGCGCATCCATCATCTCGTGTTCAAGTTCGAGCATTTCAAAAACCCCAATTCGCCCACGGTACCCCGTCAAATTGCAGTTCTGGCACCCACGTCCACGCGTAAAAGCCGCTTCAACTTGATTTGGGAAACGCACCGTCAGCCACTGTTTACGGGCTTCATCAACCTCATCCACCGCTTTACAATCGGGGCACACTTTACGCACTAAACGTTGGGCAACCACAGCCCGCACGGCGCTGGCCACTAAATAACCCGGCGCGCCCATGTCCATCATGCGCAAGGCGCTATCAACGGCATCATTGGTGTGTAAGGTGCTCAACACTAAGTGGCCGGTTAAGGCCGCGCGCAAACCAATTTCAACCGTTTCTTGATCGCGCATCTCCCCGACTAGAATAATGTCCGGGTCTTGGCGCAAAAAGGTTCTCAGCACCGTTGAGAAATCAAGGTCAATTTTAGGGTTGATTTGCACTTGGCTGATGCGTGGCAATCGGTACTCAACCGGGTCCTCAGCAGTAATGATTTTTTTGCCAGGAACATTGAGCTCTGATAACGCGCCGTATAGCGTCGTCGTTTTCCCTGAGCCGGTTGGGCCGGTCACTAAGATCATGCCGTGTGGACGTTTCAGTTGATGACGTAAACGCTGTAAAATATCATCAGGAATACCTGACTCTTCCAGTTTACGAACTCCGGATGATTGGTTGAGCAAACGCATCACCACCGATTCACCGTATTGTACTGGCATGGTCGACATACGAATATCGACCGATTGACCTTTGGCTCGGATATTAAAACGGCCATCTTGTGGGAGGCGTTTTTCTGAGATATCAAGATTGGCCATCAATTTTAAACGCAGCACTAAAGCCGAAGCGATGTTGGTTTCATTGAGTAGGGTTTCGTGTAATACCCCATCAATCCGCTGGCGTAAACGCAATACGTTAGCATCAGGTTCGATATGAACATCAGACGCCCCGACCTGAATCGCATCTTCAAATAGAGAGTTGATGAGCTTAACAACGGTCACTTCATCGCTGTCATCATCACCGATATCGAAATCAAAGGCGGTATTGCCTTGGTGTTCCAGTTGTAGCTGCTCGGCAAAGGACGCAATCTCTTTGGTGCGGCGATAGTAACGATCAAACCCTTCAACCAATTGTTTTTCTGGAGCAATAACAAATTCAAAACTGTATTGGGGCAATTGAGTAAGCAGAGATTCTTGAGCAAACAGATCCGCCGGATCACTCATTGCGATGCGCAGCGTGTCGCCATTTTTGCCAATGATTAAGGCGCGTAAACGGCGTGCATGCACTTCCGGGAGGATCTGCACTGCATCAATATCGACATTGGCTCGGCTGAGATCAATCAGCGGCAGCGAAAGTTGCTGCGATAAGAAGCTAAGCATCTGCTGCTCTGACAAAAAGCCGAGTTCGATCAGCGTGTCACCCAGTTTACGTCCACTGCGCTTTTGCGCAGCGAGCGCTTGTTCCACTTGATTTTCAGTGATGATCCCTTCTTCAACCAGCAGATCACCTAAGCGTTTTCGTAGCTTAATTTGCACTCGCACTCTCCTCTAAACTGCTTAGTACGACTAGGCGATCACGAATAAACAGTTGTGACTGACTCGAGAGGCCAACTTTCGCAAGCGCTTGTTGGTAGGTATATTTGGCCGCCTGAAAATCCATCGTGCGCTCTTGTGCTATCGCAAGCCCTAACCACCAGCGTGCGTTCTCAGCATCAAGCTTGACTAAGCGTTGATAGCTTTCTAATGCGAGTGAATCTTGCTTGGCTTTTTGTGCCAAGGCTGCCCTTAGCGAGAGATAATCGATCGAAGCATTGTCAGGTAAATGAACTAGAGGGGTTAACGCCGCTTCACTCTGCTTCTCTTTAATCAGCAATTTGGCTAACGCGATCCGCAAACTTTCTCCGTTATGATTGAGCTTTATACCGCTTTGTAAAATTTCAAAAGCTTTGCGTGCATCACCTTTGCCGTAATAGAGCGCGGATAATTTTTGACGGGCGAGTTCATTATCTGGGGTAAAGCGTAGCGCTTCACTGTACGCATCCAGTGCCTCTTTGAGCTCATTACTGTCCACGGCTTTATCAGCGCGGCTCATTGCTTTTACCGCCAGTTGCTCTGGCGTCAAATCCACTTGTTCAATCAAAACACTTGAGATTTCTTTGCCACTTTCAGCACCGAGCGCGACCACACGGTTAGAATGCAACGGCTGTTGATTGGCTAAGGCCGAATCCTGTTTAACCGTCACTGTGGGCGTTGCTGAATTTGACGTTTTTTTGTCCACTGCAACAACGGCAGTTTGGTAAACGGGACGATGAACTGGGACAATTTTGGTGGTCGGAGAAACAAGCGCAGGCGAAGTGCTTCGCTCATCAACCTCTAACAACAGGCTCTTAGGTTCATTCACTATCGCTTGATTGGCCAGTGTCTGACTGACCACTGTTTGACTGACCATTGTTTGGTCAACCGCAACTTGGTCAACCATAGCTTGCTGCTGTGACACCGCCCATCCACCGACCGCTAAGCTAGCAGCAAACCCGGCTACCATCCACAACCAAGCGCGGCTGCGTTTTACTTTCGCAACTTGCGCTGGTTGCAAGTTCACCACCGATTGGCGTTGCGCTTGTGCCAGTTTTGATAGTGCATCGTTCATCGCACTCATGATTGACTCCATCCCCACATAAAAGGGCGTTTAAACTTAGGCTTACAGGTATCAAACGTATCGTGAATCGCTGTAAATAGGTGCTGATTGCGAATCGTGCTGTCGTTTTGCGTAAAAGCCAGCAACAGAGCTTTGTGACACACTTGGTTAATCAAACGAGGGGTACCATAACTGGCTCGCCACAACGCTTTTTTCTGTTCAAGATTAAACAGTTGCGCATCACCTCCGGCTTTGCTCAAGCGACTCTCGATATAAGCGACTGTTTCATCTAAAGAGAGCGGCCGCAGATAAGCGCTAAAAGTAATTCGTTGGCGAAATTGGCGCAGATGGTGCTGCGCTAAACGCTCATCGAGCTCTGGTTGGCCGATCAACACCAGTTGCAACAACTTTGTGTATTCTGTTTCTAAATTGCCGAATAAACGCAGCACTTCCAATGCATCGTCTGGTAACGCTTGTGCTTCATCAACAATCGCGACTACTCGTTTCCCCTGCTGCTTTAGCACAATCAATTGTTGCTGAATACGATCAACAATATCCGCATCATCTTGCTTACTAAGGCCTAGTTCGCTGGCGACAGCTTGGCGAAGTTCTCGACCATTAAGCGCTGGGTTGGGTAAGTAAATCAGTGCAATATGATCATGTAAATGATTGATCAACATACGACACACCATGGTTTTTCCGGTTCCGACTTCTCCGGTTATCTTGATCACCCCTTCGCCTAAATCAATGGCAGCACTCACTGTCTGAATCGCCTCGTAATGTGGCGCTAAGCCTAAAAACAGTGATGTATTAGGCGTGAGATGAAAAGGCAGTTGCTCAAAACCAAAGTGCTCAAGATACATGATGTTTATTCTTCGTCTGGGAACCACTCCTGTAGTAGTTCACGCGAGCGTTCGAGCTCTTTTTGCCACGTATTAACACCCACAACCGTTGGTTTAAGCAAAATCACCAATTCGGTCTTCTCAGTCAACTCAGAGGTGTTACGAAACAGATATCCTAACCCGGGTAAATCCCCCAAAAAAGGGACTTTAGATACTTGATTGGAGGTGTTGGATTTCATTAATCCGCCAATCACCACCACGTCACCATCTTGTGCGCGGATTACCGAGTCTGATTCGCGGATCGTACTGCGCGCTAATGGCAACACAATTTGCTTGCCTGCATATTCAATTTGTTTCGTCTGCTCGTCGACTTCAATCACAGCGGGGTGCACGTGCAATAGCACATTGCCTTGGTCATCAATTTGTGGCGTCACGTCAAGCGAGATACCCGAGAAAAATGGCGTTAGTTGGATATCTGGTGCAACATTGGAGTTATCGCCATTACCAACCACACCCGTCACGTCAGTGACATAGTATTCATCGGTGCCGACTTTGATCACCGCTTTTTGGTTATTAGCAGCGGTGACTCTTGGACTGGATAGGACATTCAAATCCCCTTGAGTTCCCATGAAGTTAAGCACTGCTTTAAAACTGCCATCTGAAATGGTGACATTGGTTTGGCCTTGCAGCAGAGTGCCAATCGCATCCATCCCCGGCAGTAACGAGGCCGCACTACCGACCTTATTAATCACAACATCACCATTGCCAAAGGACATATTTGACCAATTGATCCCTTGCTGGTAACCATCGCTCAAGGTGACTTCTAAAATTTTTGCTTCAAGGATCACTTGTCGCTGCAGACGTTGCTGAGAAATGCCTAAAAACTCTCGCACTTCACGTATTTCATCTGGGTAGGCTCGAACAGTGATTACGCTCGCTTGTGGCGTGACAACAACGCCTTGACCTTTGCCCGAGCCAATCAGCTGTGCAACGGCTTTTTCAAGCTGCGGCCAGAAATCGCTTTCACTGGTGGTTTCAATTTCCGTTCCACCTTTCGAATTACTGGATGAGTTACTCGAATTGGAATTAGAACTGGAATTTGAGCTAGAACTACTCGAGGAACTAGAACCGGTATCCGTATTAGTGATCGTACCGGTGGTGATGGAAGTTAAAGAACGGCCCGTACGTTTAAGTTGTAAATAATCGACCGGGATAGTCACAGTACGCAGACCTGATGGGTAAACCTGAATCACTTTACCCTTTTTAATAATTTCATAGCCATACATGTCACGAACGACGGCCAATACATCATCCAAAGTCACGTCGGTTAGATTTACCGTTACACTTCCAGTAACTTCAGGGTGGATGGCGGCACTAAACTCAGTTCCTTTCACTAAACTGGCAAAAAATACCCTTGCATCCACATTATCAGCTTGGATACGAAAGCGTTTAACCGTTTCTTGACTGCGCGCTGTGATTCCCTCAATGTCAGGCATCAAGTCAGCTTCTACGGAGGCCGGTAGAACGGCTAGATTTCGGCTGTTGGCTTCATTAATCGCCTGATTCAAAGACTGTTTCATCTCAACTGGATCGCGATGTCCCATAGAACAGCCCATTAAGGATACGATGACTACGCCTAATACGATTTTACGCATACGATTTCTATACCTTACTGCTTGATGTCCAGAGAAAAGAGGCTTAAATCCCACATCTTTCCTCTGCGAGAAAGGGTCACTTGCTGTGGCTCAATGGCTTCTACTGTGTAGCCAAATAGCGACTCTCCGATGCCAACCACTTGATCGTTAAGCACTGCCACACAAGGTATGGTTTGTTGGCATACAATACTTTGCAACCTAGGTAGCGGGTAACTCTCTATCTTATTGACAGGTGATGCGCTCTCACTCGCCCAACCTAATGGCGCGGTAGGATCTTGCGCTGCCCAACTACTGCATACAAAACACATCAACAGCAGTGAAAAAACGGATCTAACCACCAATAAACTCCTGTCTAATGCCTAATGTGTACACTTCCATAATGACTCTGGCTTGGGGGTAATTTTCTACCTTGTATTGGAAATGACGCCAATAATACTTCATCGGTAAACTTTCTAAATTGGTCAAATAATTCAATATCGCGAAGTAATTACCGGTGAACTCCAATCTCACAGGATGAACATAATAGCCCGAATATTCAGATGATTGGTTGTTATTTGCAATTGGCTCTGCTGCTAATGACTCCATGGAGACCAACGTCAACTCTGGGCTGGTTGCCAACACACTTTCAAGCAATTGCGCCATCTTTGCGGGTGTAATCAGTGAATCAACCAATGCTGCCAGCTCAAGCGAGAGAGTTTGGCTCTGCGCCATTAACTGTTTGAATTCTAGATTGATCTCTTGATTCGGATCTTTATTAAGCTTAGCAGTCAATAACAGAATTTCACCTTGCATTCGCTGGTTCATCTGCTCAACAGACTGAAGCTGTAACCGATTAGCCGCCACCGATTTCATCGCGGGTTCAAGTAACAAGCTAAACAAGAGCAGTGTAATCACCACTAAGCCACACAGGGCGATCAACATTTTTTCACGCGAACTGATGGCTAAGAATTTGTTGCTGATACTCTGCCAATTCATTGGCTATCCTCCGCTTTAGTTTTAAGCTCAAAGATGAGAATGCCTTGCTCATTGCGCGCAATTTTTAACTTTTCAAAACTACGTCCCACTAGGTTCAGTTCGCTTTTAAACTGACTTAGCCAGTTTGGAATATCTTTCGCCTCTCTGGCTAAGCCTTGCAAATCGAGCTGCTCATGATGGATGGTAATGGTCGTTAATGAAATATCATCACGGCTGAGTGTGGCTAGCGAACGCATGACTCCTGAGTAACCGACCTGTTGTGATTGGTCAAACTCATTAATCGAATCCAATGTGGCTTGTTTGCCCTTAATTTGCTGCTTCAAACGCTCAATCGCCGCCATTTTTTCAACCGATGGCTTATGCTTATCAACTTTCTGTTTGGTCGTTTCTAATTCAGCAGCAAGGACTTTATTTTGCGCTTGTTTAGCTTGTAGCTGCTGTTGCAATTGACTATTTTGCCATTGATAACTGGCATAGGCCAATAGCATCACTAAAGCGACAATGCCCCAAATCGCGCAGACCATGGACAGTGAAAAATACTCTTTCTTCGGCTTAAGATGCGCCGGGTATAAATTGAGCATTGAATCGTCAATGCGAGTCACTTGCTCCACCAGCAGATGCGCCGAACTCGGTAACCGCTCATCAAGCAGGGAAACTTTGACATTTAGGCGTTCATTTAATGCATCGACCAACTCTTGCTGCGCTTCTTCATCACACAGCACTTTTAGCTGATGTAATGAGGCCCCTTTAAGCTGCGAGGAAAGGTAATCGATCGAACGTTGCAGTTCTAACGCTAAACCATCGAGCTGTAAAACCGAGCTGGCGACGCCAGTAATGGGAGAGACAACACCTCTCATCGTGCGTTGAAAACAGCATTTTTGGTCCACAAATGCGTCAAACTTAAAACTGCTGTTTTTACTGCGCTGTAGCAGCAAAAAATGTTCAAGATCACCGGCACTTCTCGCCCACACTTCATCTTCGGGAATTACTTTGCCTAACTCTAAACCCATCGCACTCAGTTGCGACGCCACTTCCAATACCGTGCGTTTTGAGACCACGTAGGCTTGAATTTTATTATCTGCGGGTAACGGAAAAGCATCAGCGATGATGTCAGTGACTTTCTCTGTCACCAGATCTTTCAATAAAAATGGCAGGGCGACTGACCACTCTTCTTTGGGTAACTGCGGTTTTTCTATTTGATAAGTTTGATAAAAATGAGCATGGAGGACAAGGTTAATTACCGTGCCCTTGATGTTGAGCGGTTTGAGTGCGTGAAAGAGTACCTGTTGCCACGTTGCACCATCAAGCGGGATCTCTGTCGGCAAAGTCGCATCATCCAAAGCCGAGAAATAGAGAGCATCAGGTCTTACGACAACGAACAATTGCCGCAACGTCGCTTTAGATGGTTTTAATTTATCAATCAGTGACTGAAGATTCATATAGGTTCGCTTTTATTTTTTACGCCAACGATTTCTTCGCCCTAAGGTCACGCTAGGGCTAATTATTTTCTCAGGTAACAAAGGCTGTTCTTCTTCAAACAGTCGGCCTTGCCCACCATGAATGCCTAGGTTTTTTAGCGTTTGCCACTCTTGCTCTGTTTCGACACCGACCGCAATAACTTGAGTCTGAGTACCGCCACAAGCACCGATCATGCTACGTACAAACAGCTGATTTTCATGCCGTTGGTCTATTTTCTTCATCAAACTGCGGTGTAACTTAAGGAAATCAATCTTAAGATCTTTTATGTAGTGAGTGCTGACAATCGTTCTGCCAGCCTGCCCTACGATTACCTTAGCACCGAGGCCGGAGATCATCTTAATAACGGGGCGCATATAATCGAGATGCTGCACTAACCGACCTTCAGGAAACTCAAAAGAGAGCTGCGATCGGCTACTCGAGGTCAGTTGCAGCAATTCATGTCGAAACCACTTAAAATACGACTTATCGGCGAATGGGACGACATGCAAGTTCACTGACACATTGACCTTAACTTCAGAGCGTTTGAGCAAACGAACCACCTGCAGCAACACGGCTCGATCCATCACCATTTCATAACCTACAGTTTCTAAAGCAGAATGAAAGCGAGAGGCTTTTATGACACCTTGTTCTGGATCATCAATACGCGCAAACAACTCATCGTGCAGCCATACTAAATCATTCGTCTTTTCAAGCAAATAGCAAGGTTGACGGAATAAAATTATTTTCTCAGGCGTCAGCACCTGATCAAACAAAGTTCGCCAACGCACACTGCCCCGTTCCTCTTGGAAAAAGGTACTCTTTTTAAAGCGGCTCCACGTGTTCACTCGCTGTAACTGAGCACTTTTTAAGGCCGTTTCTGCCTCATCCAACACTCGACCACGCCGCTCGCCTTCGCTGTACATACTGATACCGATATGGCACCAGTTTTCTTTATCGAGCGGCTCAGGAGGCGATATGCGCGCTAAAAGCTTCAAACATTGTGTAGCAATAGAAGCGACTTCTTTCAGCCCTTGATGCGGCACAAAAATGGCAAAATCGGCATCGTAATAACGAGATAAAATAACATCCGGGTAACGCTGTATGACGTTGGAGATGTTCTCCCCGACTTCCACAACGAGATCATCCGCTGCTTTTTTATCATTTTCTTCGCACAGAGAATCCCAATCATCGATACGCACTAACAAAACACCACCACGCGCGCCATTCTCTAACAAAGCTGATTCCAATTTGCTATCAAAAAGGACACGGTTGGCCGTACCCGTCAACTTATCTAAGAAGGTTTGGGTCCGGATAAAAGTATCAAAGCGGCTACGCTCTTGACGAGCATCTTGCAGCTCATCAATCAGGACATCAAGCGCCTCACTCGCCGTATAGGGCCACTCGCGGTGATCACCTTTGGCGTACTGCTCCACACGGCCGGCGAGAATCATTCGCCCTCGTTCCTCCAACAATTCAGATCCCAGCAATTGCTCTTTAAGCCACTTTACTCCACGAATCAAGCAAAACACGATGAGACCAACTGCCAACGTAATAGACCACATGGCACCCAATGAGTAGCTATAACTGAGATAGGGCGGAACTGCTTTAAAGCTGATGCTATAGCCTGGATTACGTTCAAGGATAATATCAATATGGTACAAACGGGCAGGGTCGACTTTGGACGAGGTATCTTTAAAACGGTAAATAACGCCAGCTGGTGAAGAGAGCTGCATTTCAACAATGCTACTGGCTTGCAACATTTTGGGCATCCAACGTTGCAATGAATAAGCGGCATCAGGATCTTCTATTTCTTTATCGACTACCTCCACAATTCCTGCTAGGTAGTGATTGAGATATTCTTGTCCAAGCCGTTGAAAAGACAAAGTTCCACCAATAAACAAAATGAACATTGCACTGGTTACGATGAGCGTAACAAAAGCTACTAACCGAGTACTCAGTTTCAGTGTTGGTGTATACCGCATGAATGCTGAATTCCTTTTCAACGTAAACTTTGTCGATCACTAAGCTGTGCTGACAAATAAGAAAATGCTAATAGTGATAACTATATAAAAAAGCCGCGGTTTTCGCGGCTTTTTTCGACATTCGAACGTTTAGAATGGGATGTCGTCATCAAAATCCATTGGTGGTTCATTATACTGAGGTTGAGCCTGTTGAGGAGCTGACTGCTGTTGCTGTGGTTGCTTTTGCATCGCTGGCTGCTGAGGTTGCCCCCATCCGCCACCTTGTTGCTGTTGTTGTGGCATTCCACCTTGCGCTGGAGCACCACCTTGAGCACGGCCACCCAACATTTGCATCACACCATTAAAACCTTGTACGACAACTTCGGTGGTATAACGATCTTGTCCGCTTTGATCTTGCCACTTACGAGTTTGTAGCTGACCTTCAATGTACACTTGTGAACCTTTACGTAAGTATTCACCAGCAACTTCAGCTAATTTGCCAAACAGCGCAACACGGTGCCATTCGGTTTTTTCGCGTTGCTCGCCAGTTGCTTTATCACGCCATGAATCTGACGTTGCAATGGTGATATTTGCCACAGCAGCGCCACCAGGCATATAACGAATTTCTGGGTCGTTACCTAGGTTACCCACTAAGATAACTTTATTTACTCCACGGCTTGCCATGTTTTGCTCCGTCTTCCATCATGAGTGTTCTTTAAATAGCTGACTAGGATACCACGCTTTATGCGAGGCACAAATCTTCACAGAAATAGTTGTCAAAATTCATCTCACAATCTTGCTCAATTTCCTATTTTTTAGAACCGCCACCTCTAATTTAAGGATGACAAAACACTCAGTTACCTTACTATATGAAACTAAGCGCAATTTTATTTATCTCGTTGGCTTTATAACCTAATTTCCGTCATTTTCTAGGCAATTGTCTAACATTCTCGTCAACAGGAAGTGACCATGAGAAAAACAAACTATACCCGCACCATTTACTTTCTTTGCTTAGATAAAGAGCAAGAGCACCCTTATATTGACCATTTAACCGATCGGCTTGGACTGCCCATTCCGAAAATTGAGCCTGAAATCCTGCGCCAAACGTATTGTCCAGATAAACACAAAATATTGATGATTGACCATGCCGATTATGCGCTACTGCAGCAACGCTTGGGAAACTGCCCATTAAGCAGTCAGCATCATGAAACGATCCTTATCAATGTGTTGCAAAGATTAACCACTAATGACTTATTAACCTTTGGCCATTTAAAAGGACTATTTTATAAAAATGACACCTTAGATAAAATTGCATTCGGGCTTGGCGAAATCATTAATGGACAAAATTGGCTACCCAGACACGCTGTAAGTCAGTTACTGCACTACTATCGCTACGCGTTTGAGTCCCATACTGCTCAAGTGATTACAGACTTAACCGCCCGCGAAATACAGATCCTCCGCTGCTTACAAACTGGCGCATCGAATAACCAAATGTCGGAAGATTTATTCATCAGTGAATTCACGGTCAAATCACATCTCTACCAAATATTCAAAAAGCTATCGGTCAAAAATAGGGTCCAAGCGATTGCGTGGGCCAATCAAAATATTCTGTCTTAATTATGTGCTTTCACGCAGAATTTAACTGAGTTCACCGCTTTAGTGGTGATAGCGTTTCATAAAGCATGATAAGGTTGCGCCATCAATTAACAATTCAAATAAAAATAAGGTTATAGCATGATCAAAAAATGCCTATTCCCAGCCGCTGGCTACGGTACACGTTTTCTTCCAGCGACAAAATCAATGCCCAAAGAGATGATGCCAGTCGTCAATAAACCCTTGATCGAATATGGTGTTGAAGAGGCGATTCAAGCCGGAATGACCGGGATGTGTATTGTGACTGGGCGTGGAAAACACTCGATCATGGATCACTTCGATAAAAACTATGAGTTAGAGCATCAAATTAGTGGCACCAACAAAGAAGAGCTACTGGTTGATATTCGTGAAATTATTGATACCGCCAACTTCACCTACATTCGCCAACGTGAAATGAAAGGTTTAGGCCATGCAATTTTAACGGGTCGAGAGTTAGTCGGCGATGAACCTTTTGCGGTGGTGCTGGCCGATGACTTATGTGTCAATCAAGAAAAAGGGGTTTTGGCACAAATGGTCGCTCTGTATAAACAGTTCCGCTGCTCAATTGTTGCCGTTCAAGAAGTGCCTGAAAATGAAACACATAAATACGGTGTTATTTCCGGTGAAATGATCAAAGACGATCTGTTCCGAGTGGATGACATGGTTGAAAAACCAGAACCAGGCACCGCACCAAGCAATTTAGCCATCATTGGTCGCTACATTTTAACCCCAGATATTTTTGATCTGATTGAGCAAACCGAGCCGGGTAAAGGTGGCGAAATTCAAATTACCGATGCGCTACTCAAACAAGCGCAATCAGGCTGTGTATTGGCGTATAAATTCAAAGGCCAACGCTTTGACTGCGGTAGCGTAGAAGGCTATATCGAAGCCACTAACTACTGCTTTGAAAACATGTACAAAAAGAACGAACAAAAAGTCGCGCTGGATAAACATTCGACTCATAAAGCTTAAGTAAGCTAATGCGTTAGTCACCTAGTGCGTTAGTAACCTAGCACCTCCCCAATAAAAACCACGGCAAGTTCCGTGGTTTTTATTTACTGTTTTTTTATCCAGTATCTATTTGCACAAAACTCACACTATGCAATACTTGCTTAACTTGTGTTACATAGAGCCTAGATGATGGACAAAATTGAAGTTAGGGGCGCTCGAACCCACAACCTGAAAAATATCAACCTGACCATTCCACGCGATAAATTAACAGTGATTACAGGGCTATCAGGCTCGGGGAAGTCGTCTCTCGCCTTTGATACACTCTACGCAGAGGGCCAACGCCGCTATGTTGAATCGCTGTCTGCCTATGCACGCCAATTTTTATCTTTGATGGAAAAACCGGATGTTGACCATATTGAAGGTCTTTCACCGGCTATCTCTATTGAACAAAAATCAACCTCGCATAACCCTCGTTCTACGGTTGGCACCATTACTGAAGTTTATGACTACTTACGTCTGCTTTATGCACGAGTCGGTGAGCCGCGTTGCCCTGAGCACAAAGTGCCACTTCGCGCCCAAACCATCAGCCAAATGGTTGATAAGGTGTTGGAATTAGCTGAAGGTTCAAAACTGATGCTGCTTGCACCGATTGTGAAAGAGCGCAAAGGTGAACACGTTAAAACGCTGGAAAACCTGGCCGCGCAAGGTTTTATCCGCGCCCGTATTGATGGTGAAACGTGCGATCTGACTGATCCACCAACCCTTGAACTGCACAAAAAGCACACCATTGAAGTGGTGGTTGATCGCTTCAAAGTTCGTCCTGACCTACAGCAGCGCCTAGCCGAATCCTTTGAGACAGCGCTCGAGTTGTCAGGCGGTATTGCTGTGGTTACTGACATGGATGGTAAAGGCGAACAAATTGTATTCTCAGCCAATTTTGCTTGTCCACACTGTGGCTACAGTATGCAGGAGTTAGAGCCTCGGCTGTTTTCATTTAATAACCCAGCGGGCGCATGCCACACCTGTGATGGTTTAGGCGTACAACAATATTTTGACCCTGAACGCGTTATCCAAGATAGCCAACTCAGCCTCGCGCAAGGAGCGATTCGTGGCTGGGATCAGAAAAATTACTACTACTTCCAGATGCTCACGTCACTCGCTGCGCATTATGATTTTGATTTACATACCCCATTTAACAAACTGCCTAAAAAGGTTCAGGAAATCATCTTGAAAGGCTCGGGGAAAACTGAGATTGAGTTTAACTACATTAATGATCGTGGTGATATTCGGGTTAAACGCCATCCGTTTGAAGGCATTCTCAATACACTTGAACGGCGTTATCGCGATACAGAATCTAACTCTGTCCGTGAAGATTTGGTGAAATACATCTCGACTAAGCCTTGTACCAGTTGTAATGGCACCCGTTTACGCATCGAAGCTCGCAACGTATTTATCAATGACACCGCGCTCCCGGAAGTGGCGGAACTGAGCATTGCCAATGCCTTGCAATTTTTCCAATCTCTTGATTTAGAAGGCCAACGAGCACAAATTGCTGAAAAAGTAATGAAAGAGATCAATGACCGTTTGCATTTCCTCGTCAACGTTGGGTTGAATTATCTCAACCTTTCTCGGAGTGCTGAAACCCTATCAGGAGGCGAAGCACAACGGATTCGCTTAGCGAGCCAAATTGGCGCTGGACTCGTTGGGGTAATGTACGTCTTAGATGAGCCATCGATTGGGCTCCACCAGCGTGATAACGAACGGCTATTAAAAACGCTCACGCATTTGCGCGATCTAGGCAACACGGTATTAGTTGTAGAGCATGACGAAGACGCGATTCGTATGGCGGATCATGTAATTGATATTGGCCCCGGCGCTGGTGTGCATGGTGGGCAAGTCGTCGCAGAAGGGAATGTGAATGACATAATTTCCAACCCTAATTCGCTCACGGGACAGTACCTGAGCGGCGCGAAAAAAATTGCGATTCCTACCGTGCGTACCCCAAGAGATCCCAAGAAAACGGTGGAGCTTATCGGCGCGTCGGGTAACAACCTAAAGACGGTTGATTTATCAATTCCTGTTGGCTTATTTAGCTGCGTAACAGGGGTTTCAGGCTCCGGTAAATCAACCTTAATTAATGATACCTTTTTTAAAATTGCTCATACGGCCTTAAATGGAGCCACCACAGCAACGCCTGCTCCATATCAAAAAATCAAAGGGTTAGAGCATTTTGATAAGGTCATCGACATTGACCAGAGCCCGATAGGCCGAACTCCCCGCTCAAACCCGGCCACCTATACGGGCATTTTCACACCGATCCGTGAGCTATTCTCGGGCACTCAAGAGTCTCGCTCTCGAGGCTATAAACCGGGTCGTTTTAGCTTTAACGTACGCGGTGGACGCTGCGAAGCATGCCAAGGTGATGGTGTGATTAAGGTTGAAATGCACTTTTTACCCGATGTTTACGTGCCATGCGATGTGTGTAAGGGCAAACGCTATAATCGTGAAACATTGGAAGTCCGCTACAAAGGCAAAGCGATTGATGAAGTGTTGGAGATGACCGTCGAAGATGCTTACGCTTTTTTTGAGCCCGTACCGATGATCGCTCGCAAACTCAAGACTTTGATTGACGTGGGTTTATCCTACATACGCCTCGGACAAGCGGCGACGACATTGTCAGGGGGCGAAGCTCAACGCGTCAAACTGGCTCGTGAACTATCAAAACGCGATACAGGAAAAACCTTGTACATTTTGGATGAGCCAACGACTGGCTTACACTTCCATGATATCCAACAGCTCTTGACCGTATTGCATCGCCTACGCGACCACGGCAATACCGTGGTGGTGATTGAACACAACTTAGATGTGATTAAAACCGCAGACTGGGTGATCGACTTAGGGCCAGAAGGTGGACAAGGCGGCGGCGAAATTATTGCTCAAGGAACGCCCGAAGATGTGGCGCAGATCGAAGGTTCACACACAGCACGCTTTCTTAAGCCTATGTTGAAATAGAAAAAAACGGTAAAGTAAAGAAACCAGCAAGTGGTTGCTGGTTTCTTTTAATTGGAACGCGAGACCTATGGCAACATTGCATCTAAGCGGTACACAACTTGAAGCACAAATACCCGCCATCCCTTTAAACAAACCCTTTTTGCTTTCGATTGGCATTCTCTATTTACTGGCAATGCATTTTTTTATGCCCAACCCTGGAGGCTCAGGTCTAGCTTTATCTTTTAATCCAACCACTTGGCTTGCCCTTAGTTTTACGCTCTCATTAGGTCTGTATCAACTCGCATCTAACCGTAGGTTACGCTATTCCAAACTGACCATCGGTCTTTTCATCAGTTGTACCATCATGACGATTCCGCTGCTTTATACGAATGCTCAAATTGAGTCGTCGTTGAGTCGAATGTTAGGACTATGGACTGGGCTGCTTTTTTTTGTATTGCTGCAACAATTTCGTTTTAGTAACAAACATAAGCAGCGATTACTTTGGTTTATCGTACTCGCGGTATTGATTGAAACTCTATTTGGTCTGTACCAATACTTTTTGCTTTCACCCGATAATATTTTTGGCTACAACACCCTCATCAACCGCCCTTACGGCATTTTTCAGCAACCGAATGTGATGGCGAGCTTTCTCGCGACAGGGCTAGTTATGTCCGGCTATTTACTGGCTCGTCAACCGAAAAAGTACAATCAGCATGTTAGCGAAGTGAGCCTACTTTATGTCACTCCACTGCTCACTGCACCGTTGCTGGTGATATTAGCCTCGCGCACTGGCTGGATTGGCGCGGTACTCGGCACGCTTTTTGTTCTGCCTTACCTATTTAAATTTTCGACGCCTAAACGGTTTTGGGGATGGAGCGCTGCAACGCTATTGGGTATTGCTTTAGGGTTTGTCGCTGTCTATTCCCAAGGCACGGGCGATTTTCTAGAGAATAAGGCTGATTTAGAGAGCCCTCGTCGTTATACCTTTCCTCAAACCATCGATATGGTCATAGAAAAACCCTTCACGGGTTATGGCTATGGCAAATTTGAATCTGAATATTTGCTTTATACCGCAAGGCAACACCAATTAAACCCTAGCTACCAACCGGGGTTGGCGTCGATGGATCATCCTCATAATGAATTACTATTCTGGGCGGTGGAAGGCGGTTTGTTACCTGTGCTAGGGATCACACTGGCCATGCTTTTCGTGCTCATGCGGATGTATTCGGCCAAGAAAGGGACCAGGCTTGCGATGTTCGCCCTTTTCATCCCTATCGTGTTGCACAGCCAACTCGAATACCCATTTTACCATTCTGCCATTCATTGGATAACCTTCATTATTCTGCTTTTTTGGGTTGATCAACGCGTGGCTAAATACCGTTCGGCCCCTTTTGGCCTTATCAGTAAATCCCTGTTTCGAGTATTGAGTTTAGTAGTGCCGATTTTGACTGGCTTTTATATGCTCAGCGCACTGCACAGTAATTACGTGCTTACCCAATTTGAGAAATCTCAACCCAAGAACCCGGATATCCTACAAAAGGTGACGAACCCTGTGGTTTGGAAAGACCGTTTTGATTGGGATGTCTACAGCACTTACCTCAACATTGGCCTGTATAATCAAGATCCTAAATTGATTACGCCATACATCGACTGGTCATTGGCCATCATAAAACATAAACCGCGTCCTGCTTTTTACAATAATCTGATCTTGGCTTACCAAGGCATTGGTGACGAAAGCCGCGCCGAGCAAATTCGCTCCGAAGCCGCATTTTTGTTCCCCAATATGGATTTCAGTGAGGTGCAATATAGCCCGCCAACCAGTTCGGCTGATCGTTCGTCTGCCAATTAAATCGAGCATATGAGCCTTATTCATAAAAAAAGCTTTCCCAAAAATAGAGAAAGCTTCTGACCGTTGGGCTTATTTCACACTCCAACCAGTAGATCTCACTGCCGGATGAGTGGCTTACGTCACTGGTGGAAAATCCAACACCATGGTAGCAACGCTGAAATAGATGATCACCCCGATAGAATCCGCAATGGTCGTGATCAACGGAGCACTGGCTGACGCAGGATCGAGCTTAAACTTATTCAGAATGAACGGAAGGAGCATTCCAGCAATACAGCCAATAATCACCACAATTTGCATCGTTACCGCAACGACAAAAGCGATATCACTGCCGCCTCGCCAAAAACCCAATAAAGAGACAGCAATGGCCATTGTTGCCCCTAATAACGCCGCAATCCCTAACTCTCGCACCAACATGGATAGCCAATCTTTCATCACCACTTCACCAGTGGCTAAGGCTCGAACCATCAACGTAGCTGACTGGGATCCTGCATTACCGCCGCTATCAATCAACAGTGGTAAGAAGAAGACCAAGGCGACATAGGTTTGAATCGTCTCCTCAAAGTACGCAATACCGGCACCAGAAAAAAGGTTACCAAAGACTAACAACACTAGCCAAAACACACGTTTCTTGTACATTAGCCATACGCTGGCTTCTTTAAGGTTACCGGTAAAACCAACCGCAGCGACTTTATGAAAATCCATATCCGCTTGCTGCTCAGCCACGTCCATCGCATCGTCATAAGTCACAATACCGACCAAACGAAATTGATCATCAAAAACAGGCACCGCAAGTAAATCGTATTTACTGATGGCTTGCGCTGCACACTCTTGATCTTCATCGGCTCGCACAAACACTGTCTCTTTGGTCATGATGTCAGAGACAAGCGAGGTCGGTTGTGCCAGCACTAAATCCTTAAGCGAAAGTGTACCAAGTAAGCGATTCTGTTTATCAATCACATACGCTTGATAGATGGTTTCCCTCTCGTTGGCCATTTCACGTAAACGCGCAATCGCCTGCGGCACATCATCATCGGCGTTTAACGTCGCATAATCTGTAGTCATGATAGAGCCGACCGAGCCTTGAGGGTAGGCTGCGAGCTGCTGTACATCTTGACGCTCTTGCTGATCCAGTAGAGCAAGTAGCGGCGGTTGGCGCGTCTCATCCAAGTGAGCATATAAGTCAGCCCTTTCATCATGGGGCATGACTTGAAGCACTTTCGCAAGCGCTTCGAGCGGCATTCTCTCCACCACTTTTTCTCTGATAGGCTCAGAAAAATACCCCAATAGCGACGCTTGACGAGCGATTGGCATCAATTGCACCAGCTCAAAGACATCCTCTTCGCTCAAGGTCTGATTAGCCAACTGCTCAGCGAAGACTTGAGCAATATCAGCGATGGGATACTGTTCCATTAATTGATTTAAGTTTAATGGGTCACGATTAAAATTAATCGCAGCGAGTTCTAACGCTATTTTTTGTAATTTCATTATCATATCTCAGCCGATATTTAACTTTAAAAATAAACATAATAATTTTAAAGGTTATTTTATAATCAATGTATTCAATGAATAACTTAAATTTTAAGTACACTGTTCTAATCTCACTAAAATTTCATTTAGTGAGGTTGAGTGACTTATTTTAAATTTTGTTAATATTTATTATATAGAATAGGCGCCAATCACTCGATTCCGACTATCTATGATAGGAATCATAGGCAAATGACTGTCTAATAATAACTTTCTAGCTTGAACCTTATCCATTAAGGCCGATATGGCAATATCGCTTTTGTGCATAATATCTTTCATGATGATATTCATCTGTGATACCACCACCTTACTTAAATAAACAAATCCTAAGTATTCACCTGCATCACCAGAGATAAAGATAAGGTTTAAGCGCTTATCGGTTAAGGACGATGAGCGTAGAATCGCAATCACCGCTTCTACAGATAGCGATGCGCCTACACAAATAAAGTTGTTATCCATTTCGGTTTGAATAGAGTGAGCAGCAGGCAGCCGGTTGCCCATAGCTAATGATGTATTGTACATAACCATCTTTGTATCTCCTTGAAACTATCAAGGCAAAGAAACCAAATTATGCAGAAAATCCACGTAACTGAGCTGCAATAAGCTTATATCATCAAGCTCAAGCATTCCCCGCCTTGAACAAGCAAGTTAGGAGAAGATAAAGTCAGTCAAATAGAGAAGCCGTGTACTTGCGAAAGTTCTAGCGGTGTACAGATGACATGCAAGAAATTCAAAAGCATTCACGCTCTAGCCAGTAGAAACGCTGTATTGAATAAATCATATGATCGACTTAAACAAACACGATACTCTATAAAAAGAGTGTGATATTGACAGGAGAGAACAAGAAAAGGAGCTTCGTTAGTATGAATACCAACTTAGCAAAAGCGAGGCTTTAAATGAAAAGTTGGCAACAAAACGTAGGCTTTTCTACTAACCAGAAAATACCACACTTGGATAATCGACTACTCGACGAGTCCATAGGTTTCTATTGCACCTCTAAAAAGTTAATAATAAGTATTCTTTCTCAGCGCGGTTATCCTAACGCAGATAAAATAATGGTCAACCAAAACAATCGAACAATGTTCATTTTTTACAATACCATGACAATACAAAGTAGTATCCAAACTGGTTCTAATATTTAGGCCACGAACTTTGTCATCGTATATTTATTATAAATACACAAAATGCCACTTATATTCATACGAGTAATTAAACCATTAACGGCAAAATTTATCTTAAGATATCAATCACGAGTATTCCACTCACGCTAGGGAAGAGCTAACAATAAAAATGAATTTTATGATTGATGCTGAGACGAACAACGTTCAGCATCAGCACCACTAAAAAGGAGCAAATGCTCCCTTATGTGGTTTTTTTGCTAAGTTGTTAATGACTCTTCTAACGCCCGCAAGCATAAGGCCACGTTTTCACTGCGCGCCCCATACCCCATTAAACCAATACGCCACGCTTTACCCGCTAAAGTGCCAAGGCCGGCGCCGATCTCCAAGTTGTATTGATTGAGTAAATGCGCTCGCACTTTAGCCTCATCAACCCCCTCTGGAATATAGATCGCATTCAATTGCGGTAAACGACAATCTTCAGCAACGACAAATTCAAATCCTAATTTTTCTAGGCCCAGCTTTAATTTGTCATGCATCACACGATGACGTGCCCACGCCTGCTCTAGACCTTCGTTTTTCAACACCAGCAAGGCTTCATGCAATGCGTACAAACTGTTAACTGGCGCAGTGTGGTGATAACTGCGCTTGCCTGCTCCGCTCCAATAACCAAGCACTAAGCTTTGATCTAAAAACCAGCTTTGAACGGGGGTTGTGCGAGATTGAATTTTTTCAATCGCTTGCGCTGAAAAAGTCAGTGGCGATAAACCCGGAGGGCACGATAAGCACTTTTGGCTCCCAGAATAGACGGCATCAAGCTGCCATTGATCCACATAAAGTGGTACGCCGCCTAAGGATGTCACTGCATCTACAATACTCAGCATGTTGTTTTGCTTAGCCAGCAAACCTAATGCTTGCGCATCACTCAATGCACCAGTTGACGTTTCTGCATGGACAAACGCGAGAATTTTAGCATCAGGGTTAGCCTGTATGGCTTGCTCGACTTTATCGAGCGAAACGGGGGCTCCCCACTCATCATCCACCAGCACCACTTCTCCGCCACAGCGCACTACATTCTCGCGCATACGCTCGCCAAAAACGCCATTGCGACACACGATGACCTTATCTCCCGGCTCAATCAGGTTGACAAAGCACGCCTCCATACCAGCGCTGCCCGGTGCGGAAACCGCGATGGTAAACTCATTTTCCGTTTGAAAAGCGTATTTAAGCAGCTGCTTTAGCTCATCCATCATCTGGATAAAAAGCGGATCTAAGTGGCCAACAGTCGGCCTGCTCAGCGCTTGTAATACTTGGGGGTAAATATCTGACGGGCCTGGCCCCATCAAAATTCGCTGGGGTGGGTTAAAACTGGTAATGGACATAGTTGCTCCTTGCTTGCGGCCAAATACGAATACCCAGAGTAAAACAAATCCGCTGATGCAACAATTCGACCGAAGTCTAGAGGTCAAACCAGTGTCACACTCTGGTTAATTTTATTTTACATTTGGACTTAATTAGCGATTGACATTAACAGTTCAAAAACGTTCAATGAATGAGCTATCTAGCAGAAGAGGAGCACTGCCCAGGCAGATGTTTTGTGGAGCCTCAACTCCAATACAAAACATTAATGGGGAGCAGTGCCGAGATAAACCAAGGTTGTGGATTTGGTTTATCGGTTGAATGGGCTGAATCCCTTCAACTGTCATCAGCAACCCTGATGAAGAGCTTCTGAGGTAAACCAATCATAAAAACACCTCTTTATTTGCTCTAGAAAAACTCTCTTCAAACATTGGACGTTGGTACACCAACACTATTTTTATTTCAGGAAGTCGTGGGAGAAATGCCGTGAGCGCATTCAATGTCGCCAAATTTGGCGGAACAAGCGTTGCTAACTTTGAAGCAATGAGCCTTTGTGCCGCTGTGATCGAAAATAATCCAGAGACCAAATTAGTCGTGAGCAGTGCCTGCTCTGGCGTGACGAATTTATTGGTTGAATTAGCCAATGGCATACAAGATGCTAATCAACGCTTAAGTATTATCAAACAGTTAGCTGATATTCATCATGCAATTATTGATAAACTTGCCGACCCGCTACAAGTTGAAAAAGAGGTACACTCAATTTTAGATATGGTGGCCAGTGTCGCAGAAGCGGCCTCTTTTCAAGCGAGTAAAAAACTGACCGATCACTTAGTGGCTTGTGGCGAGTTAATGTCGACCTTCATTCTGACACAATTACTGCGTGAACGTGGCATGGATGCGATCCGTTTTGATATTCGAGAAGTGCTGCGTACTGATGATCACTATGGTCGGGCAGAACCGCAATTAGAGCAGATCCAGCAATTAGCCCAAGAGAAGTTAACACCACTTTGCCTGCAACACGTAGTGGTAACTCAAGGTTTCATCGGCGCTGATGAACAAGGGAATACAACCACATTGGGCCGAGGCGGCAGTGATTATTCTGCGGCCTTGATCGCCGAAGCGGTACAAGCTTCTGGCTTAGAAATTTGGACTGATGTGCCGGGGATTTATACGACCGACCCTCGCATTGCGCCTAAAGCCGCTCCGATTGCGGAAATAGGCTTTAGCGAAGCATCGGAGATGGCAAACTTTGGCGCTAAGATTTTGCATCCATCGACGTTGCTGCCCGCGCTTCGCCACGATATCCCTGTGTTTGTCGGCTCCTCAAAAGAGCCTGAAAAAGGCGGCACTTGGATCCGTAAACGTGTGGAAAGCTCACCTCTATTTAGAGCCTTGACCCTACGCTGCAATCAAACCATGGTTACGCTACGCAGCGCTAGCATGTTTCACGCATACGGCTTTCTTTCGAAGGTGTTTGAAATTTTAGCCAAACACAAAATTTCGGTGGATCTGATCACCACCTCTGAAATCAGCGTCTCATTAACATTAGATAAAACCGATACCTCAGGTGGAGCAGCTGAACTGCCTCAAGCGGTGCGCTTAGAATTAGAAGAGCTGTGTAAAGTTGAAGTCGAACATAATCTGTGTTTAGTTGCGCTGATCGGCAACAACATGAGTGAAAGCAAAGGCTATGCAAAACAAGTTTTTAGCACCTTAGAAGATTTCAATTTGCGTATGATTTGCTATGGTGCCAGCCCACACAACCTCTGCTTTTTATTACACGAGTCGGTTTCTAAAGCGGCAATTCAGAAACTTCATCAAGATTTGTTTGAACGATAAAACCACATTGAGTAGTAACACGCTGAATAAAAAACAGGTTGGCTTAGCCAACCTGTTTTTTATTACTTAATCTAAATTCGGCCCAAGCCATTTTTCCGCTTCTTGCATATTCCAGCCTTTACGTTGCGCGTAATCTTGCATCTGATCTTGCTGAATTTGTGCAATGGCAAAATAACGAGAGTCAGGATGCGAGAAGTACCAACCTGACACCGAAGCACCTGGCCACATAGCGTAACTGGTGGTTAAAGACATATCGATGGTTTGCTCAACCTGCAACATCTCCCACAAGGTGCCTTTTTCCGTATGCTCAGGACACGCAGGATAGCCCGGCGCTGGGCGTATACCTTGGTATTTCTCACGGATCAAATCATCGTTCGACAACTCTTCGTCAGCAGCATAGCCCCAAATTTCTTTACGAACTTGCTGATGCAAATATTCCGCAAAAGCCTCAGCAAGACGATCAGCTACCGCTTGGATCATGATGGCGTTGTAGTCATCGCCTTGCGCTTTATATTGGTCTGCTAATTCTCGCTCACCAATTCCGCCTGTCACGGCAAATGCGCCGATCCAATCTCGTTTACCACTCTCTTTTGGTGCAATGTAATCGGACAGGCAGTAGTTATAACCTTTGGGCTTTTCGGTTTGTTGGCGTAAGTGATGCAGAACATGAGCAACCTCGGTGCGCGATTCATCGCGATACACTTCGATATCATCCCCCACACTCGCGGCCGGGAATAAAGAGCAAATACCGCGAGCCTTGAGTAGCCCTTCTCGCTCAACTCTATCAAGCAATGCATTAGCATCATGGAATAAACTTTGCGCTTCCTCTCCCACCTCTTCGTGTTCAAAAATCGTCGGATATTTACCCATCAATGACCATGTCATGAAAAATGGTGTCCAGTCGATGTAACGACGAAGGGTAGCCACATCAAAATCATCAAACACATGTACGCCCAATTTAGCCGGAACTGGCGGCGTATAGTTACCCCAATCGATAACCGCTTTATTTGCCCTTGCCACTTCTAATGATACGGGTTTAGTACGGGGGGTTTTACGGTGATGTTGATCACGCGTGCGTTCATAATCGAGGTTTAATTTTTCCACAAAAGCAGGACGTAACTCATCAGAAAGAAGCGAAGAACAAACGCCTACTGCGCGCGAAGCATTGTTCACGTAAACAACTGGCTGGTGATAATTTTGCTCAATTTTAACTGCAGTATGTGCTTTAGAGGTGGTTGCTCCGCCAATCAAAAGCGGTAATTTAAACCCTTGTCGCTCCATTTCTTTGGCGACGTGCACCATTTCATCTAAAGAGGGAGTGATGAGGCCGGATAACCCAATGATGTCGACATTCTGTTCTTTCGCGACTTTGAGGATCTGCTCGCATGGCACCATAACACCGAGGTCAATGATTTCGTAGTTATTACACTGCAAAACGACGCCAACGATATTTTTGCCGATGTCGTGTACATCCCCTTTAACTGTGGCAAGAAGGATTTTGCCATTATTGGAACCTGCTTGCTTAAGCGCGTTGATGTAGGGCTCTAAATGCGCAACGGCTTGCTTCATAACGCGCGCCGATTTCACCACTTGCGGCAGGAACATTTTCCCTTCGCCAAAGAGGTCGCCGACCACGTTCATTCCATCCATGAGAGGCCCTTCGATCACATCCAATGGGCGAGTGGCATTTTGACGAGCTTCTTCCGTATCTTCAACAATATACTCGGTGATACCTTTGACTAACGCATGCTCTAAACGTTTTGCAACTGGCCATGAACGCCATTCAAGCGCACTGGCATCCTCTTCCTTACCGACACCTTTGTTCGCGTATTCAGCCGCAATATCCAGTAAGCGTTCAGTGCCATCGCTGCGGCGATTGAGAATGATATCTTCGACTGCTTCACGCAGTTTCTCAGGCACGTTATCGTAAATCTCAAGCTGACCGGCATTGACGATACCCATGTCCATGCCGTTTTTAAAACAGTGATAAAGGAATACAGCATGGATCGCTTCACGCACATAGTTGTTACCGCGAAAAGAGAAAGAGACGTTGGAAACCCCGCCGGAAATCATCGCATGGGGTAAATTACGTTTGATATCAGCCACGGCTTCGATAAAGTCCACAGCATAATTATTATGCTCATCAATACCAGTCGCAACCGCGAAAATATTGGGATCAAAAATGATATCTTCAGCAGGGAAACCAACCTCATCAACCAAAATTCGATAAGCTTTGGTACAAATTTCAAGTTTTCGCTCACGGGTATCCGCTTGGCCTACTTCATCAAACGCCATCACGATCACAGCAGCACCATAGCGGCGAATGAGTTTAGCTTGTTCAACAAACTTCTCTTTCCCCTCCTTAAGGGAAATCGAGTTCACAATCCCTTTGCCTTGAATGCATTTGAGACCTGCTTCAATCACCTCCCACTTAGAAGAATCAACCATGATTGGTACTTTGGAAATATCCGGCTCAGAAGCGCATAAATTGAGAAAGCGGACCATGCAAGCTTGCGCATCCAACATCCCTTCATCCATATTGATATCGATGATTTGTGCACCGTTTTCGACCTGCTCTCGAGCAACATGCAGCGCCTCATCATACTGCTCATCTTTGATTAAACGCTTAAAACGCGCAGAACCAGTGACGTTAGTTCGCTCACCTACGTTGATGAATAAGCTCTCTTTGGTAATCGTCAGCGGCTCTAGACCGGATAGACGACAAGCCACTGGAATATCGGGTAACGCTCTTGGTTTCACACCTTCGACCACTTTTGCCATTTGTCTAATGTGCTCAGGAGTGGTTCCACAACAGCCACCAACAAGGTTCAAGAATCCTGCTCGCGCCCATTCCCCGATGTGCTGCGCCATCTCATCGGCTTCAAGATCATACTCACCGAATGCGTTAGGCAACCCCGCATTGGGATGAGCCGAGACATAACATTCGGAAATACGTGATAGCTCTTCAACGTATTGGCGCAATTCATCCGGACCGAGTGCACAGTTCAAACCAAATGAGATAGGCTCAACGTGTCGCAGTGCATTATAAAAGGCTTCGGTTGTTTGCCCAGAAAGCGTTCGACCAGAGGCATCGGTGATTGTCCCTGAGATCATCACGGGCAGTTTGTAACCCAACTCTTCAAACACACAATCCACCGCAAAGGCACAGGCTTTAGCATTTAAAGTATCGAAAATAGTTTCAATCAAAATTAAGTCGCTGCCGCCACGAATTAAAGCACGTGTTGATTCTGAGTAAGCTTCAACTAATTGCTCAAAGCTGATATTTCGAAAACCAGGGTCATTCACGTCAGGGGAGAGCGAGCAAGTGCGGTTTGTTGGCCCTAGCACTCCTGCTACATAACGAGGTTTCTCAGGCGTTTTCGCCGTCCATTCGTCAGCAGCTTCGCGTGCAAGTTTTGCAGCAGCGAAATTGATCTCATCGCTAATGGCTTGCATATCGTAGTCGGCCATTGCGATGCTCGTCGCGTTGAAGGTATTCGTCTCTAGGATATCAGCACCTGCTTCCAAGTAAGCACTATGAATTTCTTTGATTAACTGAGGCTGCGTCAAGACGAGAAGGTCATTATTTCCTTTCAGATCGCTTGGCCAATGGGCAAAGCGATCTCCGCGATAATCTTGCTCTTCCAATTTATAGCTCTGAATCATGGTGCCCATGCCACCATCAATCAATAATATTCTCTGTTGCAATTGAGCTTCAATTTGACTTCTAACTTCTCTTCCCACAGTACAGCCTCATTCCTTTTGGTTATTCGCTCATCCTATCATATAACCATTAGAAATCTAGACGTCTAAACTTCACTTTAATTATCGTTTGATACATCTGCAATCATGGCTAAAAAGTGTTTGCTATTTGTACATCATCCAAGGAGAATTTCATTCATATTTTGTTACACGACGAGAAAACAATGTCTGTCTATTATACTTTATGCTTCCTATCAGGAGCAGCAATGTTGATTGCCTTTCTAAACAGTAAGATAGGCAATATGCAAACCACTATCGCCATTACAGCAGGATCGATGATGTTGTCATTATTGATCTTAGTTGCAGGTCAAAATGATTGGTTTCATCTAACTCAAATAGCGACAGAAACCGTCAACAGTATTAACTTTGAAAATTTTCTGCTCAAAGGAATACTCGGTTTTCTACTTTTCGCTGGCGGCCTAGGCATCAAATTACCCAACCTAAAAGATCAGAAATGGGAAATCGCGGTTCTTGCACTAGGCGCAACGCTATTTTCAACCTTCTTCATCGGTTTTGGGCTATACGCCTTCTGTCAATTTATCGGTATTCACTTCGATCTCGTTTACTGTCTGCTATTTGGTGCACTCATATCACCAACAGACCCAATAGCCGTATTAGCTATTGTTAAAAAGTTAAATGCACCAAAACGTATTTCAACCCAAATCGAGGGAGAATCGCTCTTTAATGATGGTTTTGGTTTGGTTATCTTTGTCACTATTTTCACTATTGCATTTGGTACAGAAGCACCAACCATAGGTAGTGTAACTATGTTGTTTATTCAAGAGGCAATGGGGGGCATCCTGTATGGCCTAGCTCTTGGGCTATTATTCCACTACCTCATCAGCGCCACCGATGATCACTCAATGGAACTGCTTTTAACCATTGGTATACCGACTGCTGGCTATGTTTTTGCAGATGTTATTCATGTTTCCGGGCCTTTAGCTATGGTTGTATCAGGGATAATGATCGGCAACTGGACACGCTTCATTGGCTTTTCAAAAGAAAGTGAAGAACACCTTGACCACTTTTGGGAATTGGTTGACGAATTTTTGAATGGTGTGCTCTTTCTACTTATCGGTATGTCGATGCTACTCTTCAAATTCCATGAAGAGGACTGGATATTGATGGCTTTCGCCATTCCTCTTGTCTTATCTGCTCGCTATCTAAGCGTTTTTTTCTCTTACATCGGCTTCCAGCGTTACCGCTCCTACAACCCATGGTCAATAAAGATACTAACTTGGGGAGGGCTACGAGGTGGGCTAGCACTAGCAATGGCACTTTCTATCCCATCTGGCATATTAGTTATCCCAGACAAACTTATTGATGTAAAAGAAATAATCCTTGTTATGACCTACGCTGTCGTGGTGTTCTCAATACTTATTCAAGGTTCAACAATTACCCCATTGATAGATAAAGCAAAACAAGCTGAAAAGTCGTCAATGTAGAAAGAAAACTGTCAGTAATGACTGATCAAACCAATTTTACCTCTAGCCGATGTTCTAGAACATCGGCTTTTGCTATCTTTACTTTGTTACTCCTCTCTCTATATCTACTGTAATACCAATTTAAAAAATATGATCTAATTAAGGCTGTTGAACTATGGTGAAATATCACTATGGATAGCTTTAGTAACACTTATTTTAAAAAGCTGGCGAACCCTATTCAAATGAAAGTGTGATGATGGCTCTTGCAGACTCCAAAGAAAGTCATTCACGTACACAAATAATCACACAATAGCTTAAAGTCAGCCGAACAAGTTTGAACAAACAGGTTCAATGATTATTGAAGAAGGGCGCCAAGTAAAACTACGGACTGGTAAGCTAGCCCTAGCCAATCAGAGTATTACGGATTACAAGGAGTGAATATGTAAGTATGCGTGGAATTGATTTTTAGAAGACGGCACTGAGAGTGATAAAAAATAAAATGCTATTTTGCTCAAACGAAAAAAGCCCTGCTATTACTAGCAGGGCTTCTTAATAAGTGGCGGAGCGGACGGGACTCGAACCCGCGACCC
>NZ_CAWMCN010000157.1:0-1038 GCF_963865925.1 Vibrio sp. ZOR0018
ACGGCATCCATAAAAAGCACAGGTGCATCGTTAAACTTAAGCACTTCGCTGTAATACTCGATAAATGGTTGCTGCTCTTCAGGTTTTAGCTTGCGCGGTACGCCTTTGGGCTTTTTGTATGAAAAACCGTGGTGATGTAACCACTTGTTCATACCTTCAACGGTGTAGCTTACACCGAACTCCGTCTTGACGTAAGTAACGATTTGATGGGTATGAAAGTAGGTTTTCTCAGTCAAATGCACAATGAGCTGCATCGTCTGAGTCACAGAAAGTCGACTTTGGCTACCACCATTCTCAGGTTTAAGTTTTTCAGAGAGAACATAATCACTAAGATGGCGAGCACAACGGTCGATTCGTGAATACGAAGAGCTTGTGAAATCATCGTCTGACTCCAGACGCGAGTAAAAGCGCTTTAATACGGTCTCGCACCCGACCATCACGAGTTGAGTCGTGCATCTCTTCGAGTTGCTACTTCTGCTTTGGAGTAAGTGTAATTTTCATGGCGCCTAGCATGATCCTACGTTCATGGAAAATCAAGCATCTTCAATGTTCACGGGTATATCATCAGTTTGTTAAAGGTCTCTATCTTAGATGGCAATCTGAAAAATCATCGATGCCCGTGGCTTAGTATCAAGTTTGAAGTGCGACACTTTCTACAGATGCGCATGAATATACTCCGTTGGTGTGCGGTACCCAAGTCTTTTGCGTGGGCGCGTATTCAATTTGTGTGCAATTTCATTACACAGCTTCTGTGTCACGTGTGACATGGAAGTTCGTTTTGGTAAGTATTGTCGTATCAAGCCATTGGTGTTTTCATTAGCACCTCGTTCCCATGAGTGGTATGGATTTGCAAAGTAAAACAGACAGTTATGATGTTTTTCTAAGTTGTGCGTAACCGTGAAATTTAGTGCCGTTATCAGCAGTTATCGTCTTAAAAGGTAAGTCAGAGCGGGTCATAATTTTGCTCATTCTTACGTTGAGTGATTCGCTTGTTCTATCGTCCATTTGCCCAATAAAAGTGTAGCCAGTCATTCTGTC
>NZ_CAWMCN010000157.1:1048-30227 GCF_963865925.1 Vibrio sp. ZOR0018
GACGATACAGTGCTTGGTTCCGCGACCAATGACGGTATCAATTTCGCAGTGGCCCGGCTCTTCGCGATTCTCAGCTTCTGCCAGTCTTTCGGAAATATGACGCTTATTGGCAAGGCGTCCTCGACGGTCTTTTGAGTTGTACCGCTTACGCCGCTTTTTGGTCGATTGACGAAGATGTTTCCACAGTGTTCCTCCTTCTGCTTTGTCGTTCCAAACATATTGGTAAATGAGCTCATGGCTAATTGTTGGATAGCGTCTTCCCCTTAGGTATCCGACAATCTGCTGCGGGCTCCAGTCCAGCCGTAGCAAGGCTTCAACCAGTGTGAAGTCGCTTTTGGTATAGCGTTTGTTGCGCCTTGAGCGTCTTAATCTACTTATTTAGTGTGGTTGTTGCTACCCTAATTTTCGTTGAGGATTACGTCAGAAACAACCTGCTCTGGCTCTCACCACTTAGTGCAGAAGACAAAAAGTTCAATATCGAGCAGCTCAGACTATACGCCCAACTGCTCACTGCAATATTCTCGATCTACTTCGCTACAATTGGAATTATACTGAGTGCTGGTTACACCAGACTTCGCCGGGATATCATCCAAATGCTCAGCAACGAGCAAGTGGGTAGCGTATATTCTCGAGTTTTGGTGCTTTCAGCGATGTTCTGTTTAACAGGTTTTGTAGCGAAACTTGGCCATTGGTCTAAGTATTTAAGTGAACTTAGCTGATCAGATCGTAGGTTGATAATTTAGTTCCATGATTTAAGAAACAAAGCCATTTTATGTAGGATTTTTCTGGGATTATGAGTCGTCTATTGTCTGCTTTTACTGATGATTATATTGTTAAGTGAATGAAATCTAGTCTAGGAATCTCGGAATGATAACCAATAACATAACTAATGCTCAACTCAGCGGCATTGAGCGAAACGCTCCTCAAGTGGGTCCCCAAAACGTCGAGACTTACCTTGCAACGATTGAGAAAGCCCAGAAAGACCTTGAAAAAATCGATCCTTCCATTGCATCAGTCGATGAGCAATCAGCAGATTCTGAAGTACTAGCTATGGTAGCGGCTCATCAAAAACAAGTTGTCCAGTCTATGGTGGGTAGTAATCCTGAGGATACTATTGCATTGACACTAGCCGCTGGTATCGAAGCATGCAGTGCTCGACTTGAAGCGATACAGCAGCAAGCTATGGGCTTAGGTGTATTTGTAGATTCCATGGAAGCGATGTGGGAAGACATATCAAAAACATCACCATTAACAGGGTATGCGTTAGAAGACGCTTTTCAACTAGTGCTTATGGATGTATTGATCCACATTGACGATTACAATTTAACAGCGGATGAAAAAGATGCCCTTCAACGTTTTATGGAGTGTGGTGGTTCAGGGATGCATGGTTCTCATGAAAACTATGATCAAAATGAATTTGTTGCTGACCTTCCTGGACTTTTTAACAAAATTCATGACCACGCACCTAAGGACAGTTTTGCTTATACAATTACTGATTCTATGAAAAATAATTCTGGTTGCCCCGGGGCTTTAGTAACGCAATTTCAGGATAATTGGGGTACTGCTAGTGAATGGTATTCTAACTGGACTAATGGCATAGGCGATGTCTCTCCAATTATGCGTATGGCATTACTCTCTAGTGTGCTGACTGATTCATCTGTGGAAATCTCCAGCGACGAATATAATATGTTTCTTACTGGTAGCCTGTCTGATATTGATACCTTTATGAACGAAAAGTACGGTAAAAATACCATTGAATACATTAACGAGGATCTTGCTATGTGGAACTATTACTTCGATCCTAGTGAGAATCCAGTTACCGGTTTTGGTATGAATTTCCATTCTTCTAGTGGAATGCAGGTAGACTACTTCACTGCATTATCAGAGAATTTACCTTCTCGACCTCTCACCGACGAGGAGCTGAAAGAAGTCAACCGTATCGGTGATCAGGTAAGAATGCTGCAAGAGACTCTCAAATATTGGTTGCAAATTTGCCGAGACGAGCTAGTGGCCATTGCACGTAACATCTAGTTCAGAGCGGTCAATTAGGTCGGTCGAAATAAAAATGGATTGTGGCATCTGAAACACATATACCACATTCAAGCATTCAAGCATTCAAGCATTCAAGCATTCAAGCATTCAAGCATTCAAGAGGGACTGCCAACGCGTGGCGGCTTTGGTGCAAGTGTTTACAGTGGGTTTTTGAGTTAGGCGGTACGTTGTTAAACACCGCTGTACTTCAAGTAGGAAGAGAATATAACAATCTAGAGTTACGGATGTGATGAAAATTACCATTTTTCTTTATTCACGCTCTTTTTGAACTGAGTCGCTAAAAACGTTAGCAATACGTTAAAAGCTGTCAATATTTTTCTAGTCTGCTAGAATCGCGTTGTTTATATTTTAACCTTTAATTTTAAACACTTATCGAGGTTTTACATGGAGCTTGGATTAATCATCGTTTTTATCGTGGCTGCAGCGGTCATGGTTAAGAAAGAGATGTCAGAAAATAAGAAATAGACTCACTCATTGATAACTTTTCTACCCCTTTTTAAATGAATGTGTCTCAAAGCCAGTATTAAACTGGCTTTGTTATTTCTACGATTTTTGGTTCCAAACCAGTCCCCCTTGTCTATTTTCCATCCCGTCAGAGATACCATAGCGATGATAAATAAGGCATACTCGTTATTGCATATTCACTGCAATTTCACCAAAGGATGTCCATTTTGCAAAGTCCAATTACCTTAGAAGCGCTTCATATTTTAGATGCGATTGATAGACGAGGCAGCTTTGCTGCGGCGGCAAATGAGCTAAGCCGTGCACCATCATCGCTGAGTTATCAGATCCAAAAATTGGAACAAGATTTAGACATCACTATTTTTGACCGTTCAGGGCATAAAGCGACGTTTACTGAAGCCGGCTTGCTCATTCTTGAGCGGGGTAGAGCCATTTTATCGGCGACAGAAAAATTGGTGAATGACGCAACCTTGTTAGCGAATGGTTGGGAACTGGATTTGACGGTCGCATTTGACGGTATTATCCCTATTCATAATTTTTTCCCAATGGTTGAAGCGTTAGGTAATGTCAGTAAAACACGAATCCGTCTTCAAGAAGAAATTTTAGCGGGGTGTTGGGAGTCACTTTCAACCGATCGAGCTGATTTGCTGATTTGCCCACGTATCGATACGTTACCACAAGATGTAAAAGCAGAAACCATAGGAACTATGTCAATGGTTTGGGTAGCGGCCAGCTCGCATTACGTGCACAAACGAAGCGGTGCATTTGATGAAGAAGCAAGGCAAAAGTATCGAGTGATTGCGATTGCCGATACCGCGCGTGACCAGCCTGCAATGAGCGTGAATATTTTGCAAAAACAGCCGCGCCTGACGGTAACTAATTTCAGCGCAAAATGTGCCGCGTTAGTGGAAGGGTTAGGTATTGGCACATTACCGAAACAGATAGCAGAGCCACTGATCGCCTCAGGTAAACTGAAAGCAATCAGCGGATCTGAAGATAAATCGATGCAGATCATTATGGCATGGCGGCGTAATAAAATGGGCGAAGCAAAGTCGTGGTGTGTGCAATACCTCAAGAAAAACTGGGTGCTAAGTTAAAATTTTGGGCGGATCGCAGTGATCAAATCTGATCGCTACGGCTTTATTCTGGTTTATTTAAGATCAAAACCATATCTGCCGTCCCATCTTCGAAATGCACTTCAATCTCAAAACCTAATTTTTGCGCTAGCGTCAACATGCCTCGGTTGGTTGGCATGGTCATGCCGGAAATTTGTAAGGTTCCTTTCAAGCGACAATAGTCGATGATTTTTTGCAGCAAGATTTTACCTAAACCTTTTCCTTTTAAATCCGAACGGATCAAGATGGCGAACTCAGCATCGCTATTCTCAGGGTTAATGAGTGCTCGCGAAACGCCAATAATACTCTCTTGATCATTGGTATGATCCACTGCGACAAAAGCCATTTCTCGGTCATAGTCAATTTGAGTAAAATTGGCTAAGGCTTCATGGTTAAACTCGCCGACATCCGAAAAAAAGCGTTTGTACAAATCTTCTTTTGATACGTTACGGATAAACTCTGCATGATGCGGCTCATCTTCGGGCAAGATTGGGCGTAAGGTAATGGCCGAGTTGTCCTTTAGGATCACACTTTCTTCAAACTCACTTGGATAGGGGCGGATAGCTAATCTACTTTGTCCGTCACCTTGGTAATCTTTTAGGACTAAGTTGGCATCCAATATGGTGAATTGATTGCCATTGGCTAAAACCGGATGAATATCTAATTCATCTATTTGTGGACATTCAATAATCATCTGCGAGATACGAACTAAAAACTCAGATAACCCATCAATATTCATTGGCTCTGGTAGTTTTTGCAGCCGAATTTTCCCGCTGCGTATTGCTCTGACAATCAGATAACGAGCGAGCGTCATATTCAGTGGGGGTAGTGCGGCGGCGGCATCGATTGATTCATCCCATTCTGAACCACCTTGTCCCAATAAAATGACCGGGCCAAAGGTTGTATCAGTAATCACTTTGATCCTGAGCTCTTCGCCGCCAGCGAGCTTTGCCATTGCCTGAACCAATAACCCATGAATATTAGCGGAAGGATACGAGATCTGCGTGCGATCCAATATCGCTTGCGCTGCACTTGCCACTTCGTGGCGGTTGCGTAGATTGAGCATCACGCCTTGCACATCTGACTTATGCGCAATATCGGGCGAACGTAATTTCACCACGACTGGGTAACCAATTTGCTCGGCAATGTGTACCGCTTCACTGGCATCAGAAGCTATCCAAGTTGGTAATACATTAAAATTAAAATATTTAAATAACTTACCTATTTGGTGTGTATCAAGGTGACGGGTAGGGTGTATGCCTAGTTGCTCCGCTATCCATTGCTGCGCGCTGTGTATTTCTGATACATGGACGGGTTCTGCGGTTGTCGGCGTTTCCATTAGTTGTTTTTGATTTCGACGGTACTCGACTAAGTGCATGAATGCCACCACTGCACTTTCTGGCGTTCGATAGGTTGGGATGCCCGCTTGGGTAAATATTTGTCTAGCCGGGCGCGCGGTAAGTTCTCCTGACCAATTGGTTAGGATGTTAAAACGTTTATGGCGAGGGTGCGCTTTAATGGCATCGACCACCGCTTGAGCGGTTTGTTCAGACTGCGCAATCGCAGATGGGCTGTGCATAATGAGAATGGCATCGGTTTTATCACTATCTAGCAGCACATTTAGTGTATTAACGTAGCGAGTATGATCCGCATCACCCACCATATCGACCGGATTACTGTGAGACCAACTTTTAGGCAGGCACTGATTTAGTTTTTGATAAGTAGACTCTTCAAGATCGGCAAGTTTTCCGCCTCGATCTAACAAGGTATCGACGGCCATAATAGCTGGCCCGCCACCATTGGTAATAATAGCAAGACGTTCACCTCGTAATGGAACGGAGTGAGTGAGTGTCTCAACAGCGGCAAAGAGTTCATGGGTATTATTCACCCGTAACATACCCGTGCGTTGAATTGCGGAGTCATAAATAATGTCGAGTGTATTGTCTCCACCAGTATGTGCTTGCGCCGCTTTACGTCCAGCAAGCGTTCTTCCTCCTTTTAATACTAAGATTCGCCGGTTACGTGACGCGGCACGCGCTGCCGACATAAAACGGCGAGCATCCTTAATCGTATCAACATAAAGCAAAATGGCTTGGGTGTGTCTATCCGTGCTCAGGCAATCAAGCAAGTCAGAGAAATCGATGTCGCTGGCATTACCAAGAGAAATAAATGCTGAAAATCCGATCTCTTTGTCATTTGCCCAATCTAAAATCGTGGTACAAACCGCTGCAGATTGTGAAATAAAGGCAATGTTACCTTTTAAGGCTGTGACAGGAGAAAACGAAGCGTTGAAATTTAACCAAGGTAGGATCAGCCCTAAGCTATTGGGGCCCAAAATGCGCATTCCTACCGATTTTGCAATGCTAGAACATTGGGCTTGGATTTCGACTCCTTGAGCATCTTCAGTATACATATCAGATGAAAGTACGATGACGGAGCTGATGCCTTTATCTGCCAATTGCTTAAATAAGGTGACGTTGCGTGTTGCGTGCGTGCATAAAATCGCAATATCAGGGACGATAGGCAGAGATGCGATACTTTTGTAGGCCAATACGCCACAGACGGATGGATAATAAGGCGTGACAGGCATAATCGCACCATCGAAGCCTCCTTGAAGTAGGTTCTTCATCACGATATTGCCAGCACGAAGCGAGCGTACTGATGCACCAACAACCGCGATCGATTTTGGTTTCAGGAATGGATTTAAATTGTTCATGTTGATGAACCTTTCACTCACAAATTACCGTTAGCTTAGCGAACAAATGCTATCGTTGTTCACTATATTGGTTTGATTGTGATCATTACGTCGTGAGACAACTGCGACTTTGTGCCATAAATCACAGTACAAGGGTATATAATCACAAAGCGAGCTTGATTCTGAGCGTCGCTATCGGCATGATTTATAGTAATTTCTACTTAAGGCGTTGAACAATTCATGAAAAAAATCACAATTGTCGGTTTATCAGTGCTTCTGGCTGCCTGTGCATCTGATACATACATTACCGATGTCACCTCTGAAAGCCATCGTGAAGAGTACAAAGTTGCTCCGGTTCAGCAACCAGTGGTCGCTCAAGAAGGCATGGCTACTGGAATTTCTGAGAGCA
This sequence comes from Vibrio sp. ZOR0018, assembly GCF_963865925.1. Classification (NCBI taxonomy): domain Bacteria; kingdom Pseudomonadati; phylum Pseudomonadota; class Gammaproteobacteria; order Vibrionales; family Vibrionaceae; genus Vibrio; species Vibrio sp. ZOR0018. Next base: position 7,782 of record NZ_CAWMCN010000157.1, read on the forward strand.
ATGTCGAAACGAATGTGGTGAAGATGTCTCCTAACGATACAGAGAAAAAAGTCGTTAAGATGAGCCCTCAAAGCAAAGCCGCAGTAGCGCTCATTCCACCGACAGCTAAACAGACGGCAATGAATCCGCGTTTTGGCTACACCATTCAGGTCGTTGCTGTTGGATCACAGACTAAAGTTGATCAGTTTGCCAGTAAACTGCCCAATTCTGACGGCCAACCTATTTGGGAAAATTATAAAGTAGTGAATGGAACCAAGTGGTACACCGTACTTTATGGTGACTACGCAACTCGTGCCGATGCTGTTGAAGCAATTAAAACACTGCCAACCGAGTTTCAAGCAATGAAACCTTTTGCCAAAAGTATTGATACCATCAAAAATTCGGAATTTCCGACACTCAATAAGTTGAACTGATTCTGGATTTTATCGCGAATAAATGATCAAAGGGGCTTATGCCCCTTTATTGCTTATAACTTAGCCTGTTACAACAGTAAAAAGGTTTTCCTTGGCTAAAACCGTGTAACTTCACACTGAATTGATTATCATGCTTTATAGTTTATTCGTCAGCAGCATGGACAGATTTTAATGACTCAAACAACAATCCTATTATTATGTGGTGGCGGTTCGTCAGAACATGAAGTTTCACTTGTGTCAGCCAACTATTTACAAGCACAACTTGAAAAAACAGAAGGTTTTCAAGTTATTCGCGTCGAAATGCGACCCGATGGTTGGTACAGTGAAAAGGGCGATCTGAGTTTCTTAGACACGAATGCTGCAACGTTGAATACCAATGGTGTTGCCGTCAATATCGATTTTGTGGTTCCTTGCATTCATGGTTATCCAGGGGAAACGGGCGACATTCAATCGATGCTCGAGCTGGCTGGCATCCCATATTTAGGTTGTGGTCCAGAAGCCAGTGCTAACAGTTTTAATAAAATTACATCTAAGCTTTGGTACGATGCGCTGGGTATTCCTAATACACCTTATCTTTTTCTTTCAGAAAATAATGCACAAGCGCATCAGCAGTGTAAGCAGGCTCTGGAAAAATGGGGAAGTGTGTTTATTAAAGCGGCGAGACAAGGCTCATCTGTTGGTTGTTACAAAGTCACCGAGGTTTCCCAGCTCAACAGCGCAATCGATGCGGCTTTTAGCTACTCGGAACAAGTTCTGGTTGAAAAAGCAGTGAAACCTAGGGAATTAGAAGTTGCCGCTTATCAGCTTGATGGTGTTTTATATCTTTCTAAGCCGGGTGAGATCATCGCACCAGAAGACGCATTTTATACTTATGAAGAAAAATACAGTGCGGCTAGCCATTCGATGACTGAAGTACAAGCTCAGAATTTAACCAGAGATCAATTAGAAATGATAAGTGATTGTGCTGCTAGGGTTTTTACCCACATGAAGCTTAGGCACCTTGCACGTATTGATTTCTTTTTAACCCCAGAGGGAAACATTTATCTTAATGAAGTTAACACCTTCCCTGGCATGACTCCCATTTCAATGTTTCCTAAAATGTTAGAGCATAATGGGCATAGGTTTCATGAATTTCTAGCCAATTGCGTGACAACGTCACTCAATCAAAAGGTTTAATGACCTTAAATTTCATCTGTTCACTTTCTGCAATGTCGAGTTTACCAATGTATTGAGCTGGCATTGCAGGGCTTAACCATCGTCCAAATTGCTGAATATCTTGAGTTTTATAACCTTGTTTAGCCAGTTCTTGAGCCGCACCAACACGGGTTGATTGGCCTGAAAACCTCAAGTCAAATATGCCTAAACGTTGCCCTGCATGACGTAAGATACGGAAAATAGACGCATCATTTAAAGATCTATTTGAAATATTGCCATGGCGATCGATTGAACAAAACACAATGTTCGACTCTTTATTGAGTAATTGTAGCCACTTTTTAAGTGCAAGAGAGGCCGATTCAGAAAGATAATAATCGACATTTCCCACGATGATCTTCATTTGCCCATCCACAGTTAAGACTTGTCCTGTACTTAGTTTTTTAAGCTCACTTCGTTTCAAAGCACACTCAAACATCACATAATAGATGGCAAGATCGCGGATATCCTTTTTGTTAGGTGAATGAATAAGTTGTATATCTAGTGCTAATAAATGTTTTTTCGTTAACGGTGTCGCTTGCTTAGCATCATCACCTTTCTCTCCTTTAAGACGAAACAAAGAAAGTTGAGTGAGTCGGTTTTGTGTGGGGTCTTTCATCGAAAGTAGGTGATGGATGATACCAATGGTGACCATGTAACGCCTGATAGTCGCGTATTTTCTCACACGAGCTTCCGTTTCGATAAATTGCCTAACAGCTGTTGTTGAGCCAGGAAGAGGAGTAACACATCTTATTTTGCAAAATGTAACAAAATGATTCCAATCTTTAGTCATGGCCAAAGCGGAGTTCTTCGAATATTGCCAATGTGTCAAATGTTGAAATTGTTCAAAGCAAACTGTGTCGGAAAATTCGGTAACCTTTTGTTTTAAAATCATAGGATCTGTGATGAGAGGGATGTTTTTTTTCATCTTGATGCACTATAACAATATGGTTTATCGATAAATATACTTGATAACGGTGAAGATACAATTATTATTTAACTAACCTATAATTAAAAAGACCAATAACATATGGCTATAGCGACGTATCGAGGATTTACCCTTACATCTGCGCCTAACTCTACAGATATATGGCAAGTTAAGATCAAAAACCATGTTTTGACTGGTAACCTTGCGGCAGTTAAAAAAAGCATAGACTGGTGGTGTGATACTGCCTCTATCATTGATCCTAGAGAGTTCAGTGCGGTAGGTAAGAAGAGAGAAGATCCAAATGGTAAACAAGAGCAATTTGGCGGCTTTACACTGAAGAATGATACAGGTGAGCTCAATGGGTGGTATTGCTTTTTCAATGGTCGCTTAATCAAAGGTTCAAAAGTGGCTATTCAAAAACATATCGAAGCTTATTTGCTTGCAAAACAGAAAGCAGAACAATTAAAGAAGTAAATGATTTATGACACTTGTATATTCTACGGATTTAGGCCGTATCAAAGCTGAGCCTGAAGTTATAGAACGCCCTAAAGGAGATGGAGTGGTTAGAATCCATCGTCAAACAAAAGGGCGAAAAGGGAAAGGCGTGAGTATCGTGACCGGCTTGGATTTAGATGATACTGCACTAAAGCTATTCGCGGCAGAACTCAAGAAAAGTTGTGGGTGTGGTGGCTCAGTAAAAGATGGTGAAATAGAGATCCAGGGTGATGCTCGAGACAAAATTAAAGTTTATTTAGAAAAGAAAGGTTTCAGAGTTAAACTAGCCGGAAATTAACGTATTAATAACTAGAATGAAATCTTCGATTATCAGACTAGTTATTAGGTATTTTATGGTAAATACTGATTATGTTTAATGTCATGAGGATAGATAGAAAAAGAGGAAGGAAATATTCGTACACTAAAATATGATCATTTATAATTTAACATAACATACATAATACGCACTTTAGTATTATTAATTTCAGTAAATTCAATTACCTATGCGTATCTCTGGGCCGCAATCAAATGCGCCTACAATGGTTGCGTGTCCACGTAGGTCTAAATCATCTCGCATTTTAACAGCCTGTTGGTACTTCTTAAACCTCATCGCCATGTGGGGATAAATGATCCAACGCTTAGCCAGCATGTGAGCCGTTTCCCTAAAATTCCATAAGAAGTCATCTTGTATTGGACTGTAGATAATCCAGCCTAAGAACTTAGCACCGGTTGGAATTTCAGAGCGGAGTTTGATATCTGTTAAATTAGGCTCTTTCATCGTTTATACCCCTGTAATAATGCGCCAGTTACCACACCTGAGCGTCGGTTAAAGTGAATTTCTAATGCTGTCAATAAGTCGTCCAAGTGCATGGCCATCATCGGTGTAGATGGTCCTGTCTTGTCGTAAAAAATGACGACCGAGTCTTGGATGCGGTTCGATGATGTTGGACATTCTCGCTCAAGCACAGAGACACGTTGCACCATGTCATAAGGTAATAATTTGCGTGGTATGATGACGTTATCTTTTTGGTTACCCTCAAGGTTTTGTAATTGTGCTTTTGAGAAACCAATAGCTAAGAGATCATTTAGGTGACGAGAGAATGTCTGTCTCGAAGTAAATGATTGATAAACCGCATAATATCCATCAGAAACTAATGAACGATAAAAGCGAAAAAGTTTGTCAGCCTTCGAGTAAGTAATGTTGCCTTTAGGTGTGTATCGAAAGTAAGTTTGCTTGAGTTTGTTATGCACTTCTTCATCGTTAAATACGTTCATGGTCTGCCCCTGCAATGCTTCGAGTAGTGGTGTAAATGCTTTTTTCCAAATGTCTGCGATTAAGCAACTGCCGTGTGTGGTTTCGTATTGTTTTTGGTATGCGATTGCGTCAAAAAGATTTTTAGGAACGCCAAATTCCTCTAACCAACGTCTATGAGCGCCAGCTTCGAATCTGACGAGATTGCGAGCAAAATTAATCAGTTTAGGGTCTGACATGACATCGATAACACGATCATATGACTTGTCCCCCTTAGCTTGGAGAGAGCGTAATTTATTCAGCTGATAAGTAAATTCTGGGCCTTTCAAATATGATTTTCGGTCAATATGGCGAGAGCCTTTGGTGAAGTAAACCGTGGTTTCGTGCTCATTACGAACGCTAGTTCTCATTTGTTTATTGGATACATTTTTGAGCTGGCGGATAACTTGCTTTGCTTGAAGTTCGGTACTGATTCGAGCGGAATAAGTCGCATCAATGGCGTCTAATGTTGCCGCTTCAATATTCAGCATCTCGTGAACATCGGGATAGTTATTGTAAAACGCCATGATCATTTCAAGTGCGCCCACCTCGATGGAGGTCGGGCCGAAGACGTTATGACCCTGTAAAATTTTTGCGGGAGATGCCTTTAACTCAATGCAAGGATTTCGGAATTTAGTTCCCTGGAATATTTTGAAAGCCATTCCCGTAAAATGAGTGGGAAGTGATTCGTATGGGTGGCGTAAATCAGCGACTTCATACTGCTCTGCGCCGATAGCACCAGTAAAAAAAATGGTTTTTGCTTCTAGACCAATTCCACGCCGTGAACACTCTTTGATATCGACATAACAGACGCAATCACCGCTTCTTGTCTGATAAGTAGCGGTCACATAGTCGTCTTTAAAGGGTATCGATATCTTGAGCTTGTCTATCACACAAAAAAACCTGTCAAGTACATTTTTAGACACTTTAAACTATGAATGTTTACATGTAAAGTTGGGGTGTTAAAAATCACATGTATAATGATGAATAAGGAAACCTAGAGATGATAATCATGCTTAAAGATGTATTAAAACACACTCGCGAAGCTAAAGGGCTCAAACAGGCAGAAGTGGCTGAATATGTCGGTGTCACTGCCCAAACATATATGAAATGGGAAAATGGGAAAAATGAACCTAAAGCTGGTGATATTAAAAAACTAGCGGAAATATTAGGTGTTTCGGAAAGTGAAATATGCCGTGGTAAAACGTTTAGCGATGATACAAACCCATTAAACTTCATGAAAAAAACGGCGCTAATGAAAAATGCTTTAGATGAAGTAACCTTCACATCGGTACTTTTTGAATATATCCATGATAAACAGGGATTTATCGATAGGCTTGAGCATGAAGCCTTCGCTACAGAAGAAGCCTATAGAAGATATGAAGAAAGCGTAAGAGATCGAGAAATAGCAGTTGCTGAATTTGAAGAAGCGAGGGAAGAAGGAGCGCAAATTGCTTATGAGATGGAACAAAAAGCTCAAGAATTAATGGAAGAAATCGAATACCAAAAAGACAGATTCGACATCTAAAGTTATCCACAAATGTCTCAAAATGAGACAAGAGTACACTATTAAAGATAGTGTACTCGCCCTGCTTTCTCCTTCCTCCTCCTCCTCAGTCTTCGTCGTCGTCCGTCCGTCGGCATTGGGCGTCAGATACAAAAAAACGGCAGTGGAAACTGCCGCGCGAATGAGTTCAACTGTAAAGGTTAATTGAGGTGAGCGCTTGGCTACTCATTTTCTCTCTACACGCAAGCGTATAGCAGCCAAAATCGAGTTGAAATGAAAAAAATTCAAAAAATAAATACTGTTATTTTTCATGTTGTTAAATCAAAAAACGTAATATCGCAACGTAATATTAGATAGTTAAGCCATTGATTTTAAAAGGCTATTTGACAACCTTACTCACTCTGAATTATTGTAAGAAAGTCCTGTGAACAAAGGAGAAAAGACATGGCAAAAGTGACCCTACACAACAAAACTTTCAGATCCAAAAAAAGTGCAAATGAGCACTACATGAACTTGAGAGATAGCATTACTGGAGCAATTGAAGATGGAGAACTCTTTGAAGAGCTCAAAGAGCTTTACATCAAATATTGTGATGCAACTAAATGGAATAACGAAGGCAGAATAATAAAAAACTTCATTGTCGGATACGAACCACGTGTGTTCAGTGGAAAATACGTTCAATATAAGTGCTATAAAGTAAATTTTAGTAATAACGAGACTAGACCGTTTTCTATACAAAAAGCACTGAACGCTATCTGAAATGCGTATTATGTAAATTATATTATGGGCTTCGATGGTAAAGCGATTCTCTATCCTAGTCACCACGGCCAGTACCTACTGGCCGGATATTGCCAAGTCTTTCGCCCACCCTTGACGGCTCTCAGACCAGAGGCAAACCCTCAACATAATTCATAACCATAATACGCACTTTAGGTATGGTCATTTTAGGGATTGGATGAATCGATTTGGGGTTTTGATGCTTGCTGTTCTTGGGCTTTAAGCTCTGGATAAAGCCGGATGAAACTCAACATACCTTGAAGGTTTTCTATTTCATCGTGCATATGATCTCGTAAGTTAAAGGCAACCTCATCAGGACAATCGCCTGTACCTAAGAAAATTGAAATGTTGGAAATTGCATTTAGCTTAGATTCTACATCTGATAGCGTGTATTCTTTCATGGTCATAGTCAACTCCGTTTCAGTTGGTTTGTAGTGGTCAACTAAAATTGGCCACGGTTTTAGAGTTTTCCCAATATAATCGTTCTGATTCATTGGGAGTTAGACCACCGTTATACTGATGTGGCCTGAGTTGGCAGTAATATCCGATAATGTAGCGGGTGATCTCTTGTTGAGCCTCAGCGAAGCTATGATAACCCACAGTTGGCACCCATTCCGTCTTCAAACTTCTAAAGAAGCGCTCTATCGGCGCATTATCCCAACAATTTCCTCGGCGAGATAAACTCTGTTTTATTTGAAAGCGCCACAGCAATTGACGGTATTTACGGCTAGTATAATGACTGCCTTGATCGCTATGGAACATAACACCTTTAGGCTTACCACGAGACTCATAGGCCATCGAAAGAGCTTTGCCTGTTAGCCTAGAATCCGGTGATAAAGACATCGACCAACCAATCACTTTGCGGGCAAAAAGATCGATAACGACCGCTAAATACATCCACCGATTACCCGTCCAAATATACGTAACATCGCCAGCCCAGACTTCATTTGGAGCCGCAACAGCAAATTGGCCAGCGTTGCACTGACCGGATATTGCCAAGTCTTTCGCCCACCCTTGACGGCTCTCAGGCCAAAGGCAAACCCTCAACATAACTCATAACCATAATGCGCACCATGAGTTGGGGGAAGATTAAAGTGGGATGATTCAGATTAACGTTACAGTGTATTGATTTGGAGTTTTATCCTGACATTATCCACACTTATTCGAGATGAACGCAGTGACATGTAATAAAATTACACCAGGTTGATTCGTGATATCCGTACGGTTTTTTATTCTGCCATATCTTATTGTTTTTGTTTAATATAATCCTTTTCTGTTCGATCGAATTAGATATGTGCAATGAATTCGTTTCTGGTTTGTAATGATTTTAAGTCGAGATAATAAGGGTATAAAAAAGCGTCCACTAATGAGTGAACGCTCTTATGCAATGGAAATAGTTAGGTTGAGAATTAATTCGTTTTATCTGCAGATTTTTCTGCTCTAATTTGGGATGCAACGATTTTTATGGCTTCTGCGGTACTGATACCTTGAGCCATTAGTTGTTGAATTTTCTCAACAGCTTCTTGCTGTTCTTGGTGAGATAAAGTTGGAATATCATCAAACATTTAAAAAGGCTCCGGTTGATTAGGAGCCTGACTATAGAGATCGAGTTAATAACTAGCAAGGAAATTTATGTAAGCTCCCATCGCATTATCGTTTGTATAGCTAGCTCCAATGTCCAGTTGGAAGAGATTGAGAGGTGAGATCCCTACCCCTGCTGTGATTGTTCCATCAACATTATCGTATGCTAAGTTCTTCTTATATCCTGCTCTTAATTTTAACTGACGCATGATATCGATTTCACCACCTACTCGAATCATCTGTGTATTGTCGTTAAAATTAGTGTAGCGCTCTTCTTCATTAAGATCATAATCCACGCTTAATGTGGCATAGTCTGCAACAATGCCTACGCCTACTGTATAAAGTGGCCTCATTTGGTATGCGTAGCCAATATTGATGTCTCGTGTTTTACCGAATTGGCTCTTAAGACTCTTAGTGTAAGATTGAGTTTGAATGTCTCTCTTGACTAAATTGGTTGCGGAAAATCCAACTCTTAAAGGCCCATAAAACCACAATGCGCCGGCATCAAGGTTGAACATGGTTTCACCTTGGCCATTATCTCGTGCATCTTTGATATCGTAATCGGTTACGCTTGCTGAATATACATAGGTGTAGATGCGTTGAAGTTTAGGTGTTACACCAAAGGCAATATGTTGGCCTAAAAATGTTTGGTACTTGGCTAGCGAGAAACCCACTTCTGTTACCCCAACGGAAACAGCGTTCACTGCGCTGAGCTCTGCGTTTTCGACAGTTTGTAGCTCAGGAGTTAATGATGCAGTATTTTCGCCGCTGTAAATATCAGGAGTGACAAACGTTTCGGTATAGGCTTTGGCGAATAAATTAGCCGCTATAAATTGGTTAGGAATGGCAAAGGCGACAACACCGCCAATTTCGGCTTTTAGTTTATCATTTTGTAAATTATCTAAACTTTTCTGCAGCTGTTCAGTATTTGTGTAATCTTTTTTTTCTATGAAGCTTGAAATGCTGTCTAAATCATCGACCATGTGGTCTTCATCATTATAAGAAATCCCGAAACTGGGAACGATCATACCTACGTCATCGTTACGACGATAAATAGCCACAAGTGCAGGGTTATAAAATGGAGCCGTGAGAAAGTTCGCAGATACAACCCCTACACCACCCATCGCATCCCCTCGTGCCTCTATTGCATAATTGGCTGCGAAGCTGAAAGATGGTGTAAGTACGACTGCAAGTGGGAGTATTTTAATGAAATTTTTCATAATGTTATAAACGTGTCGTTTCCTTTATGTCTATAACGGCACATTGTCTATTATCTTTAATTATTCATCTACTGAAACATCGTAGGTTTTACTGATTACTTGAGATTGCTCAATGATAATCGGCCCTTGCCAACGCTGTTGAGTCATTGATACCGCTAATACATAACGGTCTGCAGCCAAATTAGTGATTTCAAGTTCATTAGGATACTCAGACTCGTATCGTTGACTCCATATTTCAGAGTATTTTCCATCGATGTAATCATACAGCGATACATTGAGTTCAGGTAAAGGACAATATGGATTGAGTAGCGCTTTTTTTTCAATTTGCCATTGATCTTTCGAAGCCCAACGTACAATTTGCTTTGCTTTGGGTTCACCAAGCACAATCCATGCGCTCCAAGATTGCTGATCTTTGGCTGTTATATCAAGACGGTATAAACCCATTGTAATTTTACTATTGAGATTATAACGCTTTAAGTAATGTGTCTTTCCAGTGACGCTGTCACTCGAAGTGGTCGTTAATACACTATCGGTTGATAAACTTTTATCGACCCACTGCGCCAGCCTAATATCAGCAAGTGGTTTCTCAGCGTCCACTTCTATATCAACATGAAATGCATCTCTTCCTGGGCTCTGGATCTCTTGCCTATTAATGGTGATTGATTTAAGCCATTCAGGGAGTGGTTTTTTGTCTAAACTTTTACCGCAATCAACGGTTAATGATTGTAATAATAATTCATTGAGATGGCTCTGAATGTTTTTGTTATGTTCAAGCTGCCACACTTCGACAAGTGAGTTAAACATTGCTTCTAAATTATTATTTAAAAGATTCTGATGCGCTTGGGTAAGCGGTGTGATTTGATCAAACCACTCAACATTTTGTGCTTTGGTAGGAATAGTCACAAATGCTATGCCTACCAATAGTAAACGAGATTTCTGCATCACGCTTTCATCTTGTATCCAACACCGCGCAAGGTTTCAATCTCTAAGCCTGGAAGTTTTTGGCGCAATTGCAACACGTGGGTATCTACGGTTCTTGTCGTTGGAAAGTGGTTATAACCCCATACATGATCAAGCAATTCGTCACGCGTAAACACTCTCCCGAGATTGCTTGCTAAAAATAAGAGTAAGTCAAATTCAGTACGCGTTAAGGTAATTGAATCTTCTTTAAAAAAAACTTCTCTTGTGGCTTTATCAATAACAAGATTGGGTGTAACCACTTTCGTGTCATCCTGCCCTTCTGATTCTGGTGAACGAAGCTGGGCTCGAATTCGTGCAAATAATTCAGCCTCGGCAAAAGGCTTGGTTAAGTAATCATTTGCCCCCGCGTCCAATCCAGCCACTTTGTCTTTGACCGTAACAAGTGCGGTTAAAAGAATTACTGGCAACTCTTTTATTTTACGCCATTCTGGCAAATGCTGAACAGAATCGCCATCGGGTAATTGGCGATCGAGGATGACTAAGTCTGCACTGTCCCAATGCTGTTTAACATCTGCAATAGTTTCTGCATGTAAACAGTCATACCCTGCTTGTTCAAGGCTTACTAATAAGCCATCGGCAAGGTTTTTATCATCTTCAACGAGAAGCAATGTCTGTTTCACAGGGGATCTCCAATATAAATGTGGTTGGCGGTCCTGCGAGTGTCATCTTACCACCCATCCGACCTACCATTGATTCTACAATAGTCAAACCTAAACCTAAGCCACTTTTGCTGACGAAAGGTTTACGCAAATTTCTCCAATCTCGATGATTTAACAGACCTTGATCTGTAACTTTGATCGTGATTGAATTTTGTTTAGTTGTTACCTCTAACGTAACTGGAGCAACACCGTATTTTACTGCGTTTCTAATTAAGTTATCGATGCATGTCCCAAGCCAATAAACATTCAGTTTAGCTGCAATATCTTTGTTTATAACAAGATCTATGCTTTCACGAAACTCTTCTTCCACTTTGTATTGTAACCATTCTTCAACGGAAGGTACCCAGTCTGTTGCAAGCGGCCTGCTCTCTGACTGTAAATAATCCTTACTGGCTTCGGCCAGTTGCCGTAAACGTCTGGAATCTTCGCATAGCCGTCTAAACTCATCGTAAACAGTTGATGGTAACCTTTCAAATTCGCGCCTAAATCCTTCAACGGTTAGCGATAGACTTGCAATGGGTGTTCTGAGCTCGTGAGTAAGAATCTGCACCACCAACATACGACTTTTCATTTCCTGTCGTTTTGAATTCCAACGATAAAGGGACCAGCCTAATACAAGTATTATGTTAGCTAGGACAAGAATTACCATACTTATCCGTAACACGTTGGAATGATCTTCAACATTCCAACAAATGTTGCCTCTTTGAATAAAACAGGTCGAATTTTCCGAGGCCATGCTATAGCTGAGTCCTGCTTTACTCGCGTTGTCTAACCATACGTCTTCGTTAAAAACGTAATACATATCCCCTTTTCTCAGCCAAAGATCGCTGTTCTCTACAAACATGGTTGCACCTGATATGAGTGCTAAGATCGTATCTTCATTCATGTTTTGGATGCGGCCAAGCAAAGAATCCACACTTGCTTTGGTGCGCTCTCGTATGTGCATATATTGTTGCAACTCTACAAATTTCTCAGGGTATTTTTTCACATAACGAGCCGCATATGTTCCACCTCCTGGGTGAATCAAAGCGCTTCTCGCAAACCATTTCGACGGTAATTGAGATCCTTTACAGATAGCTCTCGTGAAGACTAATGGCTCTGTTATGAGTGGGCTCAGCGGCAACTTACCTGTACAGCTTTGAGATAATTTGTATAACAACTGTAGATCTTTTAAAGGGTATTCAGCCGTTTGCGGTAACATTGATTCGGGAGTCAATAAGCGAGTTGGATAATCAACCTGCAAAGTACGGATATCATAACTTACATCAGCGGTACTATAATCAAAAAGCGACGCAAAAAGGTCGATGCGTTCTGGCAACGAATCGGCATAGGTTTGAATAGGTATTAAAACTAAAATAGCCCAAAAGTAGGTCTTAATCGCTTTAAACAAGTTTTATTTTCATTAATGGTTTAGATTAAAAACTATATAACATTATTAACTAATAATACATTGCACGTGTTATATCCATGTCAATAATGATTGCTCAAAAACAGAAGAAGCCAGCATTTTGCTGGCTTCTTCATTATCCTAATCGTAGATGCTATAACGCTTTTGAGATGGCGTCTACACTCTCTTTTGCATCACCAAAAAGCATATAGGTATTATCTTTAAAGAAAAGAGGGTTTTGTACACCTGCGTAGCCAGTATTCATTGAACGCTTGAATACAATGACATTTTGCGCTTTCCATACTTCCAACACTGGCATTCCGGCGATCGGACTGTTCGGATCTTCTAATGCTGCTGGGTTTACTGTGTCATTTGCACCGATCACCAAAACCGTATCCGTTTCAGTAAAATCATCGTTTATTTCGTCCATTTCTAACACAATGTCATAAGGCACTTTTGCTTCAGCAAGCAGTACGTTCATATGGCCAGGCAAACGTCCCGCTACTGGGTGAATACCAAAGCGAACTTTAATGCCTTGTGCACGTAACTTCTCCGTGATTTCGTGAACAGGATACTGTGCTTGAGCTACTGCCATGCCATACCCTGGAGTGATGATCACTGACTTAGAGTTTTTCAGCATTTCGGCTACTTCTTCAGCGTTTATTTCACGGTGTTCACCGTATTCAACGTCTGCGCTGATAGCCACATCTTGACCAAAGCCCCCGGCAATCACACTAACAAAAGAGCGGTTCATCGCTTTACACATAATGTAAGAAAGAATGGCACCTGAAGAACCAACCAGTGCTCCGGTTACGATCAGCAAATCATTCGCTAACATAAAGCCAGCCGCTGCCGCTGCCCAACCTGAATAGGAGTTAAGCATCGATACCACAACGGGCATGTCTGCACCACCAATCGAAGCCACCAAATGGTAGCCAAACGCGAACGCTATCAGAGTCATAATAATCAATGCAAACATGCTGCCACCATTATTAACAAAGTAAATCATTAATAATGTGGAGACAACAATGGCCGCGAGGTTGAGCTTATGCTTATGAGGGAGATTGAGCGACGACGACGAAATGATTCCACGCAGTTTACCAAAGGCGACGATAGATCCTGTAAAGGTGACGGCACCAATAAATACCCCAATGAACACTTCAACCAAATGAATCACGTGTTCAGCGTGATCGAGTACAATTGGCGCATCGATATAGCTGTTATAACCCACTAATACCGCAGCCATGCCCACAAAACTGTGGAGAATAGCCACAAGTTCGGGCATTTCGGTCATTTCTACTTTTTTAGCATAATGAATACCGATACCGCCCCCAATTACCATCGCCAGCAATACCCAAGCTAAGCCCTGCGCATCTGGACGAAAAATAGTGGCGATGAGTGCGATAGCCATACCCGCTATACCATAGTAGTTACCAGCTCTTGCTGATTCCTGCTTTGATAATCCAGCAAGGCTCATGATGAAGAAGATAGCAGCAATAATATATGCGGCTTGTACTAATCCTGCAGACATATATTACTCCCTTAGTCTTTACGGAACATTTCAAGCATACGTTTGGTGACTGTAAAACCACCAAAGATGTTAATGCTTGCAATTAAAACAGCGATAAACGCGAGGAAAGTGACCACACCACTCCCTTGACCTATCTGCAATAAAGCTCCGACCACAATAATGCCGGAAATTGCATTGGTAACGGACATCAAAGGAGTATGTAAAGCATGAGTAACATTCCAAACGACGTAGTAACCCACAACACACGCTAAAACAAAAACGGTGAAATGGCTTAAAAAAGCCGCAGGTGCAACCGATGCGATCCAAGCAAAAGCGCCAACGGCAGCAACTAAGCCAGTAATTTTTTTCGTCGCAGAAACGGGTTCTTGTTTTTTGGGTTCAGGTCTAGTTGGTGCGGTCTTGACTTGCGGTTGCGCAGAGACTTGGATCGGTGGTGCTGGCCACGTTATTTCGCCTTCTTTCACGACCGTCACACCACGTAAAACAACGTCTTCAAAGTCGATGTTGATGGATCCATCTTTTTCCTTGCATAACAATTTCAGCAAGTTAACGATGTTTGTTGAATATAATTGAGAGGATTGTGTTGGTAAGCGGCCAACCATATCAGTATAACCGACCACTTTCACACCATTGGCGGTTGTAATCACCTGATCGGCAACCGTGTATTCACAGTTCCCCCCGTTTGCAGCTGCAAGATCGACGATCACGCTACCAGCGCTCATACTGTCGACCATCTCTTTGGTGATCAGCTTAGGGGCTGGACGTCCAGGGATCAAAGCCGTCGTGATAATGATGTCGACATCTTTAGCTTGCGCTGCATACAGTTCAGCGGCCTTTTTATTAAAGTCGTCAGACATCTCTTTGGCGTAACCATCGCCTGAACCAGCCGTTTCTTGGAAATCGACTTCCAAAAACTCTGCACCCATTGATTGAACTTGTTCTTTTACTTCTGGGCGAACATCAAAAGCTCGTACAATTGCCCCCAAACTTCCTGCGGCACCGATAGCAGCGAGGCCAGCAACGCCAGCTCCGGCAACCAGTACTTTTGCCGGCGGGACTTTGCCCGCTGCGGTAATTTGCCCTGTAAAGAAGCGGCCAAATTCATGTGCAGCTTCAACAACAGCGCGGTAGCCAGCAATGTTAGCCATTGATGACAAAGCGTCTAAAGCTTGTGCTCTGGATATTCTCGGCACTGAGTCCATCGCCAGCACGTTGATTTTTTTACTTGATAACTGTTCCATCAATTCTGGGTTTTGTGCAGGCCAGATAAAACTGATTAGGCTTGCCCCTTCTTTGATCAAAGCAACCTCATCAATCGATTGTTTTTCATCAACAATCGGCGCATTGACCTTCAAGATAATGTCTGAATTCCAAACATCTTGTGTCGAAACAACCGTGGCACCAGCCGCCTCAAAAGCCGCATCATCAAAACTGGCTAAAACCCCAGCTTGAGTTTCAATGGAGACGTCGAAGCCTAGTTTGATTAATTGCGCTACCGAACTCGGTGAAGCTGCAACCCGTGTTTCACCCGTAAGGGTCTCTTTTGGTACACCAATTTGCATAGTTATTCCTTGACTATTGGCACAATGATTATTCTGTTTTTATCTAACCACCAGCATAACTGCAAGCAGTTTGTAATAAAAATACAAAATGCTATTACATATAAGGTTAAGTAATGAGTGATTGTCATAGGTGAAAGACAAAAACACAACGACATCCAAACAAAGCAGAGGTCGAACCACTTATCACAAAGCTCTATAAAAACAGGATATTAGCCATGTATTTTACTCAATGAATAAGGGTATCGACTAATGAGGATATTCATTATGATTTTTATCAAGTTGGACGATGTTAGGAAAAGATTTTCTCGCCCATCTGATCGATGAGCATTTTTGCTTTTTTAAGCATAAGCTCATCAGCGTCGCTTTTACTAGCTACGACATCGGAGCGGATAAAACGGTGAGTACATATTTCACCATTAACATCTTTACTAATTTTACCAGCGACACGATATTGCCCTGATTCAGACATTGCATCTTGGTAAATTAAAAAACCTTTATATTCAATGGGATCTAAAAGCTTCATTTTTGAGTCATTACCTGACCCTTGATTAAATAAACGAGAAAAAAATCCCACAAGAACTCCTTTAAGACTTGTTTGTTTCAATAATCGGCTTCTCGAACCACTCTAGTTCTAAGTTATCGTCAAAGCGCAATTGGCCTAGAATGATAGGAATATCATCTTCTCTGTGTCTACGTCGATCATTAACGATCATGCTTTCCGCCGATTCAACGGCAACTTGTGCATTCTCTTTAAGTATGACCAATTTTTCTTCAGGTAGCGCAGAGAGAAAATCTATGTCGTATCGAATATAGATCGGTCTCAATTGAGCAAGGGATAAGCAAGCGAGATCGGCAAGCTGCTCATTATCATAGTGATTTACATACTTATCTTCAGCCAATACGCGTCCGACAAGTGTTTCCATGTAATTATGTACATCAACACTGATTTGCATCCTTACACTCCTTCCTCTTCGTACTAATCAAAATATTTAGATAGAACTTAGCAGTAACAACTTAGCGTACCTTGGTGATTTTATACAACTTTTAGATACGTTGTCGTCTAAACTTTGTTCAAGTGCTCGCTTTCATTTAGTAAGTCTAGCAAAAAGCTTGGCAATCTATTAAATAAAAGTATGCTATGGGCCTTATTATCAATTTTAATTTTAAATGCCACAAAGGTCATATTTGTATTATTAATGCCGACAAGTTTTGTATCATCTCATTGGTTTCGATTCTTATTCCCAATAGGGTTGCTAATAGCCATTATGTTGGGGATGGAAAACGTCATTCTGATCACTAGCGCCAATATTGGCTTCGCTAGTAACCTGCCTTATATTCTTTTCACGGTAGCAATCGCATTAGGACACATTTTTAAGCAAGGGCGTTTGGCTATGATCTCGACAGCGATGATGGTGGCCTACGCAATCATCCAGTGGCGCTTACAGATGCCCCTTTCTACGGGAACAACCTTGCTAGAGCTTTCGTTATTAAGTTTGTTATTACCCGTTTTGTGTTTAGTACCTTATGCGTTAGGAAGTAATGCTACTGTATTGAGTAAAACTTATTGCTTATACATCGCTATTTTGCTGCTGTTAATGTTTTGGGCCGTTGTTACTTTGATGTACGTCAGTGATGGCGGATTTGAGAATTTTAGCCAAGTTTTTTTAGTAACTATACCGAAAATATCGAAATTGCCATTTTTGTTGGTGATGTACCTCTTGGCATTAATTGGGGTCTCCGCAATATTTGTGCTCACGCGAAACCAGATCTTAGACACCAGCATTTACGCCAGTATTTTACTTTCCTCCGTCACCTTTATTTTTTTCCACGTGAGTTATATCTCAAGCACACTTTTCTCTCTAGCCGGGGTTTTATTGATCTTATATCTAATTTCGGCGGGCCATAAAATGGCGTTTATTGATCGCTTAACGGGTATCCCAGGTCGCCACGCCTTAGATCTTGACATCAAATACTTAGGCAAAAAATATGCGATAGCGATGCTAGATATAGACCATTTTAAGCAGTTCAATGATCGCTATGGTCATGACACTGGTGATGATGTGCTTAAGTTGATTGCTAGCCGTTTATTGCTGACTCAAGGAAACGCACGTGTTTATCGCTACGGTGGTGAAGAGTTTACCATCCTATTTAAAGGAAAAAATGCACAGCAAGCTGCAATCTACTTAGATTTGCTTCGCAAAGATATTGAACAGTACCAAATGGTCATTAGGAACGCAGAAGACAGACCAAAAGACGATAAGCTCGGTTCCAAGAAGCGTGAGCAGAAAACACCATCAAATCTTGTCTCTATTACGGTTAGTATTGGCGTTGCTGATAGCTACGCCTCAGAAAAACCTGAAGCAGTATTAAAAATTGCGGATCAAGCGCTCTATAAAGCTAAACAAAATGGCAGAAATAGAGTTGAAGTATGAACAGTTACCTTGATTTAATGCATCACATTTTGGTATAGAAATCGCAAAATTTGATATTCAACAAGGCGTACATCACATTCACAGAAACTTCATTAGATTGTGCAAAATACTTTGGTTAAGTTATTCATGTTGCAACTGTTTCGCAACGTCAAAACAACATAGCAAGAGTAAGATTATGAGTGAAAAAGTAAACGGAATTGTAAAGTGGTTCAACCAAGACAAAGGTTTTGGCTTTATTACCCCAGATAATGGCAGCAAAGATGTATTTGTACATTTTTCCGCTATTACGGGTGAAGGGCGCCGCAACTTAGTCGATGGCCAAAAGGTGAGTTTTGTAATCACTGATGGTCAAAAAGGGCCACAAGCTGAGAGCGTCAGTCCCGTTTAAATTTTTAAAAAGAACGACTCTAATCCACTCTTTCTAGGGTGGATTTTTTGTTTCTAGTAGACTGGATAAATACGAGAATATTGGAGCGGGCAGCGGGAATCGAACCCGCATCATCAGCTTGGAAGGCTGAGGTAATAGCCATTATACGATGCCCGCGCACCGAATTGACGCTGTCACTATGCCACAGTTAGCAAAAAAGAAAACCCATTTTTTATCAAAACCCGTTCAAGCGAACAGTAAATAAACAAAGTAAATTCAATTGGTTGAGATTTGTGTGCTTTTGGTTGTTTTTAAATCAATTGCATATCTACTCTTGCGTTTAAATTTTGAACTTTTCCATTTCTTGATTGAGTACAGTGACATTATCTTTTACTTGCGCTGACGTTTGGTTTGAGATTTGGCTAATACTTGCCACACTTTCCACCGAATTGACAACCTCTTGCATGAATTGAGTCATTTGGTGTGTTGATTGTTGTTGCAGATCGGCCGCCGAGGATAACTGGTGCATTTCCTTATCTAAGGCCGTTATTTTTCCTTGTACGTCCATCATTTTGTTGAAGGCGTGGATGGTCTGCGCCGCACCTTCATTGGCAAGGTTCTGACTCATGTTAATTTCATTGACCACAGCCGCAGTCGCTGACTGTATGGCGTTTATAATAGTGTTAATTTCTGTGGTTGATTGAGTGGTTCGAGTCGCCAGCAACCTAACTTCATCCGCTACCACAGCAAAGCCTCGTCCATATTCTCCAGCTCTTGCGGCCTCAATCGCCGCATTTAAGGCCAGAAGGTTAGTTTGTTCCGCTAATCCCTCTATTACTTCGGTCACACGCCCAATCGATTCGCTTTCTCGACTAAGATCGAGCACCAATTGCGTTGCCTTTTGTATGGTTTGATCAAGCTTATCAATACTTTTTCTATTTTGTTCTAGCGCCGAGGCTCCCTCTTTGAGCTCATTTTGTGATAACAAAAGAGATTGCGTAGATTGTTCAGCTTTTTCTGCGGTCGCCATAGAATACTGCGCCACATCGCTCAAACGTACTGTAACCTGCTCAATACTTGCTCGCTGCTGCTGTACTTGCTGCCGAGTGTTTGAGTTATAGTTCAGAAGCTCATCCATGTTTTGACTGACCTGTTGCGCTTTGGTACTGACTCCCTGAACGATCGTTCGCAGTGAGTTGTTCATATTGTTTATCGCGGCGGTAAGCTGAGATAGCTCGTCGCTACCTTCACACAAAAGTGCTGGTTGAGAGACATCTCCTGCCGCAATAATTTCGGCTCTCTTTCCAATTCGACTCACTCTGCGGCCGATATTCTTACCTAAGTAATTGGAAAGCAAAACAGCAACTGAAACAGTCACGACAATCATGATAAATAACACGTTAATCACATTACTAATGCTACGACTCATCCTTTCGCCACTTTGCTCTGCTTTTGATTGTTGAGTGGCGATAACATCTTCAAGACGGTTAGTCATTTTATCTACGGCAGGCATAAGTTGTGTGGCCATTTTTTGATTGACGCCGTTCCATTGCTCAGATTGGCGTATTGCAATCACCTGCTGTGCGAGTGGGAAATAAAGCTGCTGCATCTCATTAAATAATGACCAAAGACTCTGTTCATCATCCGATAGCAAAGAGGACTTTTCCACAATTTCAGCAACAGATTGGTTATGAGAGTTAATCAGGTCTTGATATTTTTCGAGATGTTCAGGCTTCGCATACAGTAAGAAATCTCGCAACGATGCCAGTGCATTAGCTAACGAATTATAGCTGTCAGCATACAATTTAAAGAGACGTTTCCGCTCCCCTCCTTCTTTGTTAGTCGACTCGTCGTTAATCAGCCCTTGTAACTGGTCAAGGGCAACTTCTGCTATGGGGGCGGCCTCGTTAATGAATAATGTGTGGGCAGGTAAATTATCCTCACTTTGGCTCAGTAATACGATGCCTTGGATATGCGCTTTGATTGCTGCCCATTCGCTTATGATCGCGGTGTATTGCTCACTGAGAATCAGCGTTTCTAACACCGGTACCGTTTTGTCCATCTGTCCAATAATAGTTTCAAGTTTTGTCAGTTGCGTTGCACCCACTGCACTTTGAGAACCCACCAATAAATAGGCGCGTAACGTTGAAATAACCTCTTGCATCGACTGCTGAATATTTCGACTAGTATTCACGGTTGGCAGATCCGTTTGCAGCAATGAATTGGTGTGAGTTTCGACTTGCGTAATACTGCGATAGGTAAAAAAGGTCGAAATGATAAGAAGCACCACCAGCAATAAAAAACTTAATTGCAACTTCCCTGATATCGAGAGTTTCATCCTTTGACTCCTCAAAATTTTCTTCGTTTAACTATAGCGGGTTCAATGGGTTTATTAAATGCGTATAGCCAATGCGAGTCTACCGTATACTCGTTTTATAATCCTAAATTGAGCATTCGTTCAGTTGTGGCGTTTATTCCACTCGGGCTATTTATCATCCCTAATGCGCTATTTTCATCGTTTTGTGGTGCATTTTGTTAATCTTTGCTTTAATTGGGACAAATATTCCTTAATTTCTCATGTTATGTCTTTTCATCGACTTATTATTCTTAGCATCGTGTTTTTTTCAGGATGTGCAATGTATGCGGGCTTGAACTATGACCAACTGTTTGGTGAAGCAAGCGTTCAGTCAAGACAATCGCCAGTAGATTCAAAAGAAGCCTCTTTCTTTTTAAGTGATGTTAAACCCATCATCGATCAGCGCTGCGTGGTCTGTCACGCCTGTTATGATGCGCCCTGCCAGCTAAAAATGTCTTCAGTTGAAGGGATTGATCGTGGAGCCAGTAAAGCGTTGGTTTATCATGGTACGCGTCTGACGGCGTCGGCTCCTACCCGTTTGTTTGAAGATGCACAATACACAGAGCAGTGGCGAGATTTTGGTTTTCATCCTGTGCTGAATGAGAGATCTCAAACGCCTACCGCGAATCTAGAAGCAGGATTAGTCGCGAAATTATTAATGCAAAAAGAGGAACATCCGTTACCAGAACAAGATCAGCTAAAAGGTTTTGATTTTTCGATAGATCGCGAACAAGTTTGTCCAACAATTGAAGAGTACGGACAGTACAAACAAGATCACTCAACGTGGGGAATGCCTTATGGCATGCCAAATCTTAGCCCTCTTGAATACAATACGCTACTCACGTGGCTCAGAGATGGCGCAATCATGAATGGTCATATTCCGCTCACTTCTGATCAGGAGAAATCGGTTGCGCAATACGAAAACTTTTTAAATGAAGGTACAGCAAAGAATCAGTTAATGGCTCGTTATATCTACGAGCATCTTTTTCTTTCTCACCTTTATTTTTCTGAACTTGCTGGTCAGCCTAGATTTTTCATTTTGATACGTTCGACAACGCCCCCGGGCGAGCCGGTTAACCGAATTGCGACAAGGCGTCCTTACGATAATCCTGGTGTAGAACGCGTCTACTACCGTTTGATTCCTGAGCAAGGCAGTATCGTAGATAAAACTCATTTACCCTATGCGTTGAATAAAAAACGTCTTGATGATTGGCAAGCATGGTTCATTCAACCTAATTATCAAGTCTCGGTTTTGCCTAGCTATGATATTGAAGTTGCCGCCAATCCGATGACGGCATTTGATGCCCTTCCGGTTAAAGCACGCTTTCGATTTATGTTAGACAATGCTCAAAACACCATCATGGCTTTTATCAAAGGGCCAGTGTGTCGTGGCCAGCTAGCCCTGAATGTTATTAACGACCATTTTTGGGTGTTCTTTCTAGACCCAGAGAAAGCTGATTTACCCGAAGTGAATCAATTTTATCGCTCGCAAGCCGCGAATCTAAAACTACCAAGCGAGTTGGAAAGTAACACGTTGCCTATTACTCATTGGGTCCGTTATGCGCATCAACAAGCACGTTATTTGAAAGCAAAGTCTGAATTTACTAATCAGTGGTTCAAAAATGGCGAGAACTTAACCACGGATGTACTGTGGATGGGTGATGGCTATAATCCGAATGCGGCACTGACTATTTTTAGGCATTTCGATAGTGCATCGGTAGTGCAAGGTTTGGTGGGAGAAAAACCCAAAACAGCATGGGTTTTAGAC
>NZ_CAWMCN010000158.1:0-585 GCF_963865925.1 Vibrio sp. ZOR0018
TAACGCCCGGTTAAGGGGTTGACAACGCACCACTTAACTCAAAAAACACGCCGTAAACACTGAATTTCAATTTTGAACTAAAGTCGACGAGCGTTGGCAATCCCTCTTTAACCGTTTGTTATGCTTATTTTTTGAGCTTCACAACTTCACCACTCAATGCAACTCCAGCCATTACGGCTCCAGCACCACATTGAAAAGTATCGTTGCTTGAAGTGAGGTTATTTTTGTAATTTGATTTGATATTAACTACTGCATTTCCACCCTCTTTTATCGCTCTGTCTTTAAGAGCAATCATGGCGGAAAGAAAAACCCAATTGCACGCTTCTTCATCTGTTTTATTGAAAGCGTTCGTTTTTTTACTGGTTTTAAATTCACCTAATTCTTTGAGAACTTTGCCGTAACTCTGCTCGCCAAAGTAAAATGAAACTTCAGTGCCTAATTTAGATTTAGCCACTTCAGAGCTCATGGCCTTTGTAATCGAATAATTACCCACATCATCTCTAGCAAAAGTGTTAGATGAGAAGAAAGCCAGTGATGAAAGAGCTAGAATTGTTAATTTTTTCATTGTGATATATTCCAAAATAG
>NZ_CAWMCN010000159.1:0-2575 GCF_963865925.1 Vibrio sp. ZOR0018
AGACTTGGGTATAGGACACCAACGGAGTATATTCATGCGCATCTGTAAAAAGTGTCGCACTTCAAACTTGATACTAAGTGTTCAGTCCCCAATGACTAATTGATTTGGCTTGTTGCCCAAAAACTCTACCCCAACAACCGCTTCCAACTCACTTTCGGTATCAAAATAAACAGCCCATTCAAGCGTTGAATTTAAAAACACATTTGGATTAGAAAACGTTTTTGCTTCCATCCCATAGCTTTCTCGGTTTTGTTCGATATAGCCGTAACATTCTTTAATTGTTTCCAACCATGAGGCAGATATTCGCTTAATAGCTTCTACATCCTCGTCGATGACATGTTCTTTCTCTATATAAATAGTTACACCGTTTAAATTGATGGGCTCAATTTCCCAATAGCCCTCGCGCTTTATTAGAGTCCCAATACCTTTTATTTCCACATGTTTCTCCATGACACCTAACGCCCGCTTAAGGGGCAGCCAACGCTATTACCAACTTGCCGCATAACATCGTAATCACAAAAACCAACGCATGATAAAAATGCCACGCGTTGGCTGTCCCTCTTGAAGCGTTTGTTATGCTTAAGATTCAATGGCTTACGTTTTACCAGAACCAAGATTAACTCGACTTTAACTCACGAACAAAATCCAAAAAGCCAAAAACTGAAATGACTCATAATTTTGAAAATCAGACTTTGAACTTTGGCAGCTAAAACGAAAAAACCTAAGATCAAATTTCCGATTGAGCCAACCGCCATAACCTCGCGCTTGCCCGAAAATTGAATGAGGCAATTCGCTGAATTAGCAGCGCCAAAGAATAATTGTCCGGAAAACCGCGCCCACTGAAGCCAACTTGCCGACAAACTCGAAACCAAACAGCCGAGGGAGCAAAGAAAAGCCATAAACCACTGTTTTGAAATGATTAAGCATAACGCCCGGCTAAGGGGTTGACAACGCACCGCCGAACTTAAAAAACACACCGTAAACACTGAATTTCAATTTTGTACTAAAGTCGCCACGCGTTGGCAATCCCTCTTGAGCCGTTTGTTATGTGCGTTGCTGAATAATTATTTACCTTTCGCTTCAGCATAATAATTATAATCACTAGTTCCACTTGATGCTTGGCGACTAGGTTTAGCTGTCTGCTCTTTATGTTGCCGTAAAAGCTCTTTTTGATAATGCTTTAGAGGTGGGTCTGAACGTGTACTCTTAATTTTTTGAGACCAACCTCGCTCAAAATCATTATACTCCTGTGAATTTCTCGGATATGGATTTTCATAATGCTTAGCGCCATAACCTTTTTTATACGCTTCCGTACGACCCACCATAATTATTGAGTACTCCTTATTTTTGCTCAAAGCACATAACGCCCGGCTAAGGGGTTGACAACGCACCGCCGAACTCAAAAAAACACACTGTAAACACTGAACTTCAATTTTAAACTAAAGTCGCCACGCGTTGGCAATCCCTCTTGAGCCGTTTGTTAGCTGCCTGACGATAAAGCCTAAATTAATAGTGATAACGGCAAGAAATAATCGTGATAGCACTATCATCAACCGCATAAACTAACCTATTCGCATCGTCTATTCGTCGCGACCAAAAACCAGATAAGTTTTCTTTTAGTGGCTCAGGTTTACCTATGCCCTCGAAAGGAGAACGCTTAGCATCCGTGATGAGTTTATTTATACGTTTAAGTGTTTTCTTGTCTTGCGTCTGCCAATAAATATAATCATTCCAAGATTCATCAGTCCAAGATAATAAACGACTACTCATCGATTAAATCTCTTTGGCTCGCCTTACCCGCTTTAAATTGAGCAATTGAACGATGTAAGTGCTCAGCATTTGCCGGAGAACGAAGTAAATGAACCGTTTCCATTAAGCTATTGTAATAATCCAGTGACATAACAACGGCATCTTCAGAATCACGACGTGTGATCACGGTTGTATCTGCGTCATTAACAACAGCATCCAAAACGCTCTTCAAGCTATTTCTAGCTTCTGTAAAAGATACAATTCTCATAAAACCTCCACATGTACATTTAATGAGACAAGTATATGACTAAAAAACCAACTTGTACAGCTAATGGAACATGCGAACTTGTAAGCAGCTAACGCCCGGCTAAGGGGTTGACAACGCACCGCCGAACTTAAAAAACCACTGTAAACACTGAACTTCAATTTTGCACTAAAGTCGCCACGCGTTGGCAATCCCTCTTGAGCCGTTTGTTAGGCCAACCAATTGACACCGACACTCTCACAACCAAAGAACAAGGCTTTTTGTAAATTTTAAAACAACTAACCGATTCATTTATAAACCCAAATGCCCAATCAGAAAAGAAACAAAAAACTCAAATTGAGCGATTTGGAAGAAAAGTGACGGGCGTAGCATACTCAGCGGACGTTTGGATGCTGAAGGTTATTTTGCCGCTAAACTCACAACGAAAAGCAACCCAACGCGATCAAGAAACAACAAATATGTGATGATTATTTATTGCTTAAATTAAGCCACAAAACATGGAATTTACCGTTCAATTCAAACTCGATTTAGCTGATAAAAACTCACCTTGCCTAACGCCCG
>NZ_CAWMCN010000160.1:0-835 GCF_963865925.1 Vibrio sp. ZOR0018
GGGCTTTACGACCACCTCTTTGAGCTATCTGTATTTGTCGTTTTTTCACACTCTTAAGCTCAGACGCAAAGTGATAAAGCTTGTCTGCCCCTTCTTCTATGTGGCGACTCATCATTGATCGCACAACAAAACGTTGTTGGTTGGCTATTTTGTATATGAGGTAGTCGTAGATATCGGCTTCACGGTCGCAAACCGATATCACGTTAGCCATCTATGTTCCTAAACGGGAAGCCATATTACGAGATGCTCTTTCCCATTTATAACCTTCTTTTTCTTCATAAGGTCGTTTAAATCCTGACGGCGGATGCCCCGAGTCTTGATGTTTCTCGTCCATCTTTGTTGTTCAATTAGACCAACAACGTCAAGTTTGTCAGGAGCAAACAACAAAATACTATGAGCCAGCAGACCACGATAGCGATTACCTTGGTTCACATGCCCTAAGTCAGTTCGAATAGAACGATGCTTGTAGCTTAAGGTGGTTGTATCTTCTATCGCGAGAAGGAGAGGATAATGGTGAACTTGATTGACTGTTGCATTAAAATCGGCCTCAGCAATATCGTCTGAGGAAACATTATCGTTGCGAATAAACCGGTAAGCGCCCTCCATGCTTGCTGGTGAAGGGGAAGATTTGACTACTGATTTGCCCGGATGCTGAGCTAAATCTGAAGCCATTTTTACGAGTCTAGCCGTTCTTCTTGGGTCTCCAAGTTTAGCATGCCCAAATTGTTCTTCAGCCCAATCGTTATTACTTTTTATCATCTCAGGAGTCCTCAACTAAGTCCGTTAAAGATTTGATCGTGAAGCAAGAATTTAGTTCAAAAAAAATCCCTCACAT
>NZ_CAWMCN010000161.1:0-2011 GCF_963865925.1 Vibrio sp. ZOR0018
AAAGTCGCCAAGCGTTGGCAATCCCTCTTGAGCCGTTTGTTATGCAAATTCAATGAGGTAAACTGAATTTACACGACCAAAAGCCACAATTGCAATGGTTGAGTGATTCAAGAACCAACCCAAGTAGGAGCCGAGATAAATAAGCCGCCAAAACAAAGTCCACCGTTCAACAACAAACCAAGCTTTTGAATGAGACAAACTCAACAAGCAAGACTTTCAGCAAGTACAAAATGCTCGATAAACTTGCCCGTTCCACACTTTGCGCACGCTGAATTGGCAGCAAGCCAACGCTAAAACTGATTGAGGCAAACAAAGAACCTTGCCTGTTTTACGGTTTGAGTGAACCACGAATCTAAGGGTAAAAGTGCTCATTTGCCGACAACACAAAACGAATGGCCGGAGAAATCCTAAAAGATTAAACCCCTAAATTTACCTGAGTTGCATAACGCCGCATTAAGTGGTGAGCAACGCCTCCACCAAACCTAACCCATTGTGCCGTAATCACTTAAGCTAATTCAAACTGAAAATGCCAAGCGTTGGGAATCCGTCTTAAATGCTTTGTTATGCGCCACTTGCGATTACCTCAAATTAATACCATAATTAGGTACTATTTGGTATTAGGAGATTACAATGGCTAAAAATACTAGCATCACTCTCGGCGACCACTTTGATGGTTTCATTAGTAGCCAAATCCAAAGTGGACGCTATGGCTCAGCAAGTGAAGTAATTCGTTCTGCCCTACGTTTACTCGAAACACAAGAAACGAAAATGAACACTTTACGACAACTGCTCGTTGAAGGTGAAGAAAGTGGTATGGCTGATTATGACCTCGATTCGTTTATCAGTGAACTAGATAGCGAAGAAAGAAAATGAAACCATTCCAACTAACCAACAAGGCAAAATCCGATTTAAAAGATATTGCCTTATTTACCTCTCGCAGGTGGGGCCGCGAGCAACGAAATATTTATCTCAAACAATTCGATGAATCATTTTGGCTACTCGCTGAAAATCCTGATATCGGTAAAACTTGTGATGAAATCAGAGATGACTACCGAAAATTTCCACAAGGAAGCCATGTGATTTTTTATCAGCAAATTGGTAGCCAAAACATCCAAATCATAAGAATCTTGCATAAGAGTATGGATGTAAATCCAATCTTTGGCGCATAACGCCCGCTTAAGGGGCTGACAACGCTAATACCAAGCTTCCGCATAACACTGAAACCACCGAAACTAACGCATAATAAAAATGCCACGCGTTGGAAGTCCCTCTTAAAGCGTTTGTTATGTGCTTACGACCGATGAGCCTCCGCATATTTCATAACATGATTCTCGAGATAGTTTTTAAAACTTAGATAAACTTCATCAGATATTTGAGGGTATGACATTATTTTCAGCTCATGAGCATCCCATCCAATCCGGTAAGGGGGATGCTTATGAGTCAACAGACTTTCAATAAAGCCAGATTTTTCATAAAACTCTTTTCGCTTTATAGATACTGGATCTTTGGGAGGATCTATTTCCAATATGACTGGTTTTTCTGCACTCTGCTTCAAGCAGTCTAAAACATAAGAACCGATATTATAGCCTCTTTTTTCCGGCACTATAGCTAAGTGTTCGATGTAAATAAAATCCGTCGTTTCCCAAGTGAGAAGAATTCCCAAAAACTCATCTTCACTCATAACGAGTTCAAAGTGATATTCGCAATCTGACAAAACATCAATCTGGTCAATTTTAAAACGCTGCTCGTATACAGGAAAACTATTCTGATATAAATTAAAGGCCCTATCAAAACAACTATGCCTTGGGCCATATACCCTTTCAAAACTAATTGGAAACATACTTCTTCCTCTAAAAATTCAGCTTACCCAAACATTTTACTTGTGTAGATAGAGTCTTCAAGTTCAATCGCATACATTCAGCACATAACGTCCGGCTAAGGGGTTGACAACGCACCGCCGAACTTAAAAAACACACCGTAAACACTGAACTTCAATTTTGTACTAAAGCCG
>NZ_CAWMCN010000162.1:0-39616 GCF_963865925.1 Vibrio sp. ZOR0018
CTTCCCTAGAGTCGTGAAGAAAAAGCCAAGCCGATACCCTAGAAAATACAATGCCGCTCACCTTAAGTGAACGGCATTAGGCCAGTTGGCTTTCTTTTTTATTTTGTCGTCGATTTCAATTTTTTACTTTTAAAATAAAAGTTATCGGTGATTGAATTCACGCTTTTCTCTTTTGCCTCTTTTTCAATATATCAATAACGGAAACACTCCAACTATCCCCACATAATTTAAGAGCCGAAGGTATGGATTGGATAATCGAGGGAGCGGAATGGTTTATTGGTCTTTTTGAGAAAGGCGGTGAAGTGTTTAGCGAAATGGTGGCACAAGTACTCCCAGTGCTGATCTGCTTATTAGTTGCCATGAATGCGTTGATCCGTTTTATTGGCCAACAGCGTATAGAAGTGTTAGCTCAGAAAAGTGCGTCTAATCCTATATCTCGCTATTTGCTCTTGCCGACAGTAGGAACCTTTGTTTTTTGTAATCCCATGGTGCTCAGCCTAGGGCGTTTCTTACCTGAAAAGTACAAACCTTCTTATTATGCCTCCGCCTCCTACAGTTGCCACACCATGAATGGTATGTTCCCTCATGTAAATCCTAGTGAATTGTTTATTTATCTAGGCATTGCCGCTGGGATCACTCAACAGGGCTTATCGCTCGGTCCTCTCGCTATTTCCTATTTGCTGGTTGGCTTAGTGACCAACTTTTTACGCGGTTGGGTAACCGATATGACGACTATGTTTGTGGCTAGACAACAAGGTGTAGTATTCAGCGATAAAGTCGATCTTAACGTGGTTGAGGAAAAATGATGACGGTATTGAAAGTAAACCGAGGGCAGGGTGGATGGGGTGGCCCGCTATTCATTCCGGTTGAGGTTGACAAGAAGATCATCTACATCACAGCAGGGACTCGTCCCCATTTTATTGATGAGATGGTGGCGTTGACGGGCATGCAAGCGGTTAACGGCTTTGAACATTTTGTTCCCGATGAACGAGTCGCTTGTGTAGTGATTGACTGTGGTGGCACATTGCGTTGTGGGCTTTATCCCAAAAAAGGTATTCCGACATTAAATATCCATGCTACAGGTCAAAGTGGCCCTTTGGCACAATATATTCAGGAAGATATTTATGCATCTGGCATACGCAGTGGTTGTTTTTCCTTGGTAGATGATCACAAAACTACGTTTTGTGAGCCAATCCTATCTCAGCCCCAATCCATTGACACGACGAAGAAGCTTAGCCAACAAACAGATAGCTTACTGGCTAAAGTGGGGATCGGTATGGGCTCGGTGATGGCGACCTTTAATCAGGCTGGGCGTGAAACCATTGATACCGTACTTAAAACCATTCTGCCTTTTATGGCGTTTGTTTCAATGTTGATTGGGGTTATTCTCGCGTCTGGGTTAGGTGATTTAATTGCTCATACTTTGGAGCCATTAGCAGGGAACCCGATCGGTTTACTGACGATTGCCTTGATCTGTTCATTTCCGTTTCTGTCACCCTTTCTTGGACCAGGTGCGGTGATTGCGCAAGTGATCGGTGTACTTATCGGGACTCAGATCGGTATGGGAAATATCCCACCGCACTTAGCATTACCCGCTTTGTTTGCCATAAATGCTCAAGCTGCTTGTGATTTCATCCCTGTAGGGCTTGGCCTTGCAGACGCTAAGCCCGAAACGGTACAGGTCGGTGTGCCTTCGGTACTTTACTCTCGTTTTCTTACAGGTGCGCCAACGGTGCTGATTGCTTGGCTTATCTCATTCTTCATTTATCAGTGAGGGCATATGCTTCAGTATCAAACGACGATTTTGTCCGCTGGCGATTATGCTAAAGACTCACTGCATGATGATATGGTGATTTTATTCGGCCCGAGCGCCCCTGATGCGGTGAAGGAATATTGCTTCATACACTCTGGATCTTCGTTGTATGGATTGATTGACCACAACACCACTTTATTAATTGGGGATCTCGGTTTTGTTGTGACGGCAGTCGGCAGTGTGGCGAACCAAAATCTTGCGGAGCTTGGGCATGTAACACTTAAATTTGACGGTCAGCGAATCCCAGAATTGCCGGGTACCATCCATTTACTCGGTCCTAAATTAGAAGTGCTTCAACATGGTGATGTGCTGATGTTTGGTTAAAGTGGTGGAATGTGGCTTGATTGTGATTAGGCATATCTAAGAAAAAAGGCTCCTGTTTTAAAAGGAGCCAAATAGCTGGTGTTAGCTATGGAGAAAAGATTGTTAAGTACCATGATGTTTTAAAATTAGGGGTTTTAAATATTGGTCAAATTCTGTTCATTGTAGAAATCGAAAATATGGCAAAAGGTGGTGTTGAGGTTAAAACGCATGGTTTTGCCAATATGAGCAGTTGTAATGGTTTGATCGTTGACTCTTGCTATCAACTCCTTACCTGCCACAGTAAAATAGAGATATTTTTCGTTCCCCATATTTTCAACAACCGTCAATGTGCCTTCAACGGTATTGATAGTGTCGTGTTCTGCTGCTAAATGAATATGCTCAGGGCGAATGCCAAAACAGACAGGTTTATTGATATATTGTTGTAAGGCGATTTGCTTCTCATGTGGAATAAACATGCGAACATTGGCGGCAATGTCTATATAAAGCTGTTCGTTTTCTGAGCGAATGACAGTGTCGACTAAATTCATGGCAGGTGATCCAATGAAACTGGCCACAAACTTGTTGGCTGGATAATTATAAAGGTTGGCTGGCGTATCAACTTGCATAATCCGGCCCTGGTTCAATACGCAAATTCTATCACCTAACGTCAAGGCTTCAGTTTGATCGTGAGTGACATAGATCATGGTCGCTGGTGTGCCTTCTTCTTTGAGTGCTTGATGTAATTGCGCAATTTTCACACGCATTGAAACCCGAAGCTTTGCGTCCAAATTGGATAGTGGTTCGTCAAAAAGAAAAACATCAGGCTTGCGAACGATTGCCCTCCCTACTGCTACTCGTTGGCGTTGTCCACCCGACATTTCTTTGGGTTTACGATAGAGCAATTCGGTAATTTCTAATTTTTCTGCCGCTTCTTCTACTCTTTGTTTAATTTCATCTTTAGGCCTTTTTTGCATTTTTAATCCAAAGGCCATATTGTCAAAAACTGTTTTATGAGGGTATAGGGCGTAATTTTGAAACACCATAGCGATACCACGTTCTTTAGGAGGTAAGTCGTTAACAATTTGGTTGCCGATACGAATTTCCCCACCGCTAATCCCTTCTAACCCAGCAATCATTCTGAGTGTAGTTGACTTTGCGCAGCCTGATGGTCCAACAAACACCATGAATTCGCCATCATGGATATCTAGATCAATTCCGTGAACGGCTTTAAAACCGTTCTCATACTCTTTTTCTATTTTTCGTAAGCTAACAGTAGCCATGAATTTCTCCGTGTATTGTGTTGTGCAAGCAGTTATTTACATTCAGAAATCATGACTAAACGTGGTGTTTTATCGTCGGCTATTTGTACCGTCCATACGTATTGTCCATCTTTCGGTAGCATGACGACTGTATTTTTGGCAAAGCCAGCACGCTTGAGTTCTTTGACTTGCCCTACCGTTAGCGTTAATCCTGCGGCTGTATATTGAGGGTTCCAGCTCATTGTGGCGAATTGCAAGCTCACGTTTCCTGCCTTTTCGTTACTTACTACTTGATAAATGCCGTCACCTTTGTAACCCATCTGGCGGTTATCCATATGAAGCCATTGCCCATCAGCAAAGGTTCCAACAACAAATATGGATGGGCGGATAGGGCCTCGTTCTTCTAATGTAGGTAAGTCACATTGAGAGAATCTAGGGTCTACATTTTGTACTGAGTCGTTTTGTTGGGTAGTGGTGCTGGCACAACCAGCGAGCAATACAGCCAGTGTTGCTGCGATAAGTAGAGAGCTTTTCATCGTAAATTCCTTCATTGGTAATGTAAAATATTTGAGTGACAGATGATCATAAGATTTTTTTTTGCAGTAATTTAGAAAGCCAACCTCGGTGTGTTGATTTAGATTTATGAATTTCAAAGTGCTGGGTTATTTTATTGAGAACCGCAAGGTTCTTGTAATAGGCTTTTGCCTCCTTCGCGGGATAACCAAATAAGTCACTTTTCTCTGGAAAAGAATGACTTACGCCAGATTTGGCTTTAATTACTGAGTAGCTGCCAATGGTGACGTGCCCAGCAATACCCGCTTGGCCGTGAACCACGACGTGATCACCAAGAGTGGTATGCCCTGCAAATCCAGATTGTGAGATGAGCAGACAATGTTTACCTATTTGGCAGTCATGCCCAATTTGGATTTGGTTATCGATCTTGGTTCCTTGGCCAATAACGGTATCGCCGAGTGTTCCTCTATCAATGGTATTATTGCAACCAATTTCTACGTTGTCGTGAATAACTACTCTGCCGATGCTTTCAACGCGTTGGTAGGCTCCATCTTTCACTGCCATATATTCAAAACTGAAATTGCCAATAGAGTTATTAGAATCGATAGTGACATTATTTCCAATAATTGTGCCTTCTTTGATCACTGTATTAGCATGAATAGCGACGTTATTACCGATAGTCACACCATTCATAATCTTCACACCAGGCATGAAATGGCAGTTTTCACCAATTTGACAATGTTTTCCAATATAGACATCGTCGATGGTTGCGGTATTCCCTTGATCAAATAATTGATACATCTGTACTTTATAATAACGCAGCAGTTTGTTGAGAGTATTTGCATCTAAATGTTCAATAATAATTTTGGTTTTGACAGTGCTGCTACAAATCGCGGCCGGACCAATTAAAACATCTGCTGTAGTTTCAGAAATTGAATGTATGTCTTTTTTAGAAAAAACAATCGCTAATCCGCCAGCTATCTGTGGCGCATTTACTGGTCGAATTGTATCAATCGATATAGACGCATCACCTTCAATTTTACCGGAGATCAACTGCGCAATTTCTGAAACATGGATCATTTTAGCCTCTTTGAATGGATTAGAAACGATATAGAGCTTGAAGATAAATAGTGTGCTGTGTTAGCTCGCTTTCATTTTTTGCTTCCCAACCCGCCAGTTTACTTTTTTCTTCTACTTCATTAGCAAATTCGTATTCTCCTTTAACTAACCAGCTGTCACCTACAGCTTGTTCATAGCCTAAAGTGGCTTTACGAATATCTTTGAAGTAGTCAACATTAGCGTTCCCACCACCGCTGTTGCTGGCATTATTGGTTTCATTGTCACCGAGACGAGCTCTTACATAGAGCGTGCCTGCGTCATCAAAACTATATTGTACGACGGGTTCAATATATTTCTCGGTAAAATCACTGATCTCATTGATATTTCCGTTAGATTGGTAATCTTCATTATCTTTGATTTGGTAGTACATTTCCAAGCCAAGTTCCCAGTTACCAAACCGTTTATAGGGTCTGAATAAAATGCTATACCCAGTTTCTGTTCGTTCACCCCATTCGCTTTTATCTTCTTTGCTATAGAGATACTCCAAATTTGAATAAAAACCCCAACTGTATTCATTATTCCAGTAGGTCAAATAAGGTCGTAAACTGTGTTCTGCTAAATTTTTACGTAAACCACTTACATAAGGTGAATAAACTTTGCTGTCTGTATATTCCAATTCATAAATTAAGCCTGTCGCCCAACCGTTACTTAAGTCGTAACCCTTATTGAGTGAAAATAGATGCTTTAATCCATCTTCATTTTCGTGGTAACTGCCCTCATGTTGCTCTCTATTTTCTATTTTAAGGGCATACAAAGCGGTCATATTCCATTTGGCATTGTTGTAGTACACGCCAAAGGCTTCATGGGTGGTCGTTTTTTCCTTTTTATCTATGCCAGTAAAGCCATTGGTAATTTTGTCTTCGTATTCAAGAGAAGTTCCTACATGGCCTCCAAACTGAAGCGCTTGGTCAAAAAAGCTATCTTCAGGGTTTAAACCATGCTCACTGGCAGCGAAAGCGGGAGTAGAAACAGCGATTGCTGTTGCTACGGATATAGCAAGTAACGTTCTTTTCACGACAGGTCCTTATCAACCTATTTAAGGTTGTAAATCGTAGTTATAATATAGATGAATGTTTAGTAGTTCACTGTGAACGCCTAAATATTGTTCTGCATATTAATAAATTTTTCCTCCTAAGCATTCTATAAGTGAGAAGTTGGTCACTTTTAATTGCTTATTATAGAGATTTAGATCACGAATTTACTTCTTTGTCGATTAGTTTAAGGGAGGTCTTTACGCGTTTTTGCCTTGTGGCTCTACTTGGTGACGTCTTGTTTAGGTTTTCGCATACGCCCATTCAAGTGTTTTTAAATAAGGTTTGGTGATTGAGATCACAATTTCCTGTGGTATGAAGATGATAGTGGTTGACTTAAAATCGGCGACATTTAACCTAGTAGTATCTTTTGTACTACCATTGGTGTTGATATGAGAAATAGATGGATGAAAACAGTATTAGCTGCAACTTTGATTTGCTCAGCTTCTATTGTTTCTGCTGAGACGATTACGCCGGAAATAGACTCTGAATTATTGATTTGGACAGATAACACGACGCTCGACTATATGAAATATGCCGCTGACCAATTCAATCAAGATTTTGGTTACAAAGTTAAATTTACATTTCGTGGTTTAGCTCCGATAGACGCTGCATCGCGAATGATTCAAGACGGCGGATCCGCACGCGTTGCGGATGTGGCGGAAATAGAGCATGACTTATTAGGAAGGTTAGTAGTTGCTGGTGGGGCGATGGAAAACTTAGTTTCAGTTGATCGTATGAAACATAACTTTATGCCAAATGCTATTTCTGCAATGCAATATGGTGGAGCCAGTTATGGTTTCCCTGTCAGTTATGCGACGTTGGCGCTCTTTTATAACAAAGATTTGTTACCTGAAGCACCCAAAACATTTGAAGCACTGATTCGCTTTGGCGAGATATTTAATAATGTAAAAGAGAACAAATACGCTTTATTGTGGGATGTGCAAAATTATTATGAATCTCGAATGTTTTTAACCCTTTATGGCGCTTATGAATTTGGGAATAAAGGGACAGATGCTAAAGATATCGGGATCAATTCTGAATTAGCGCAAAAAGGTCTTTTGGCCATGAAAACATTGCAAGCGGCTAATAGTTCAAACCCGATTGATATGCGTAACCCGCAAGTTCGCCGTGGTTTATTTTCCGAGGGTAAAGTGGCCGCAATTATTGATGGTCCTTGGGCAATTCAAGGCTATGCCGCGAGCGGCGTAAACTATGGGGTCATGCCGATTCCCACTCTAGAAGGTCAGCAATTACGTACTTTTTCAACAGTTAGGCTTGCAGTGGTATCGACATACAGTGAATACCCAAAAGCAGCGCAACTGTTTGCTGATTACATTGCGTCTGACAAGATGCTGATGAAGCGATATGAGATGACGAAATCCATTCCACCCGTTCAATCGTTAATGGAAGAGATCATTGTCGATGCAGATGAAGCCACTTACGCCATCATCGCTCAGGGATTCTATTCCGATGCGATGCCATCGATTCCTGAAATGGGTTATTTGTGGTCTCCCATGGCCAGTGCTATCACCGCAATGTGGGTAAATGGTAAAGAGCCAAAGTCAGTGCTGGACCATGCTCGAGCAATCATTGAAGAGCAGATCGCATTTCAGGAGTAAGCATGTTGTTAGCCAAAACTCAAAATAGACTCCATTTCCTCAGCTCAATGTTGATCATGGGTACAACGCAACTTGTTCATAAACATTGGGTGAAAGGCATCTTTCTTTTTACGGTTAATGTGTTGTTTTTGTTTGCGCTACCTAACCTTATTTTGGCGCTCAAAGGCTTGGTTTCTTTAGGCGATGTGGTACAAGTTCGGCAAGGTTTTCAAGTTATCCAAGGTGATAACTCCATTCATATGTTGGTGGAAGGTGTTATTGCAGTCATTCTTATGCTCTGTTTCATAACTACCTATATTCTGAACGTCAAAGATGCCCAATCTTGTGCATTGTGTAAGCTGAATATTCGTGGGCAAATTCAATCCATTTATAATAAACATTTTGCATTCATCGTACTTTCTCCCGCTTTGATAGTGACTATTGCGTTTATTATTCTACCTATTGCAATTACGGTACTGGTTTCCTTTACGAACTATTCAGCACCTCATCATATCCCCCCTAAGAATTTAGTGGACTGGGTAGGGTTAAGAAATTTTTGGACACTGTTTGAGCTGAAAATTTGGTCAAATACATTTTTTGGTGTTGCTTTATGGACGGTTGGATGGGCAGTCACTGCAACAATTTGTACTTGCGGTTTTGGTTTCTTGCTCGCTCTCGCCTTAGAGAATCGGAACATTCAAGCGAAAAAACTCTGGCGGTTTGTCTTTATTCTCCCTTATGCCATTCCCGCATTTGTTACCTTACTAATGTTTCGCTTATTACTGAATGGAATTGGCCCGGTAAACGCCACTTTAAATAGTTGGGGAGTCGATTCTATTGCATTTTTATCTGATCCATTTACTGCCAAGATAACAGTAATTGCCGTCAGTGTCTGGGTTGGGGCACCTTATTTTATGCTGTTGATTGCTGGGGCATTGACCAACATTCCTCGTGATCTCTATGAAGCCAGTGAAGTCGATGGGGCAAGTAAACTCCAGCAGTTTCAAGAGATAACGTTGCCGATGGTATTGCACCAAGTCGCCCCCTCACTAGTCATGACATTTGCTCATAACTTCAATAATTTTGGAGCGATATTCTTGTTGACTGAAGGCGGTCCGATCAATCCTGAATACCGTTTTGCTGGACATACCGATATTTTGATCACTTGGATTTACAAATTGACCTTGGACTTCCAGCAATACCAGATTGCTTCTGTTATTTCGATTGTAATCTTCCTGTTCCTGTCCGTAATTGCTATTTGGCAGTTCCGCAGAATGAAATCCTTTAAAGATGATGTGGGGATGTAACGATGAATCGACTTGCTGAAAAATTAGGGACGCTATTGGTCTATCTGTTCTTGTTACTGAATGCTTTGTTAGTGTTAGGGCCGGTTGCCTGGACTATCCTCGCATCGTTTAAGCGTGGCAATAATCTCTTTAGTACCTCATTTAGTGATATTACGTTTACGCTGGACCATTATCGTGCGTTATTTACTGATACACCTTATTTAGATTGGTATATCAATACGTTGATATTAGCCACCGCCAATATGGGAATTTCACTCATTGTTGTCACCATGACGGCTTATGTTTTTTCGCGTTATCGATTTAAAGGTAAACGTAATGTGATGATGGGGATTTTAGTGCTGCAAATGTTCCCCGCATTTTTATCGATGACGGCAATTTACATTCTATTATCAAAAATGAACTTAATTGACACCTACGCAGGCTTACTGTTTGTGTATGTAACCGGGTCGTTACCATTTATGACTTGGCTCGTGAAAGGGTATTTTGATGCGTTACCAACCTCATTAGATGAAGCGGCAAAAATTGATGGAGCAGGGCATATGACGATTTTTCTAGAAATTATTCTACCATTAGCCCGCCCCATTTTAGTATTTGTTGCTTTGGTATCATTCACCGGACCTTGGATGGATTTCATTCTGCCGACGTTGATTTTGCGTAGTGAAGAAAAAATGACCTTAGCCATTGGGATCTTCAGTTGGATTTCATCAAACTCAGCCGAGAACTTTACGCTGTTTGCCGCAGGATCTTTATTGGTAGCGATACCTATCACGTTGCTTTTCGTAGTAACTCAAAAACACATCACCACGGGCCTTGTTAGCGGTGCGGTAAAAGAATAATTCTTAGGTACATTTAGTATGATCACAAAAAGTTCACTGATGCATTCCGCAAAGAGTGCAGATAGCTACGCTTATGACAATGCAACTTTACATATTCGTTTCCGTACGGCCAAAGGAGAGGTGGATAATGTTTCCTTGTGGATCGGTGATCCATATCACTGGGCTGAAGGTGGTTTAGACGGCGGTAACCTAGGCGGCAGTGATGCACATGGTTGGGTTGGCGGTAACACGGTGCCTATGTTATTTGAGGGACAAACTGAGTATCACGACCATTGGTTTGCGCAGTTTCAGCCACCGAAACGTCGAAGTCGTTATGGCTTCATTCTTCATGGTCGTGAAGGTGAAAAACTGCTGTTTGGAGAAAAGCGATGTGTTGATATCCGTGATCCTAATATTGCGGAAATGGAATTAAGTAACTTGAGCAATTTTTTCTGTTTTCCGTACCTTAATCCGCGAGATGTGTTATGCACGCCAAATTGGGTCAAAGAAACTATTTGGTATCAAATTTTTCCTGAACGTTTCCATAATGGAATGCCGGATATTTCTCCTTTCGATGTTCAGCCGTGGGGTAGCCAGCCTAGTTCGCATAACTTTATGGGGGGCGACCTATGGGGTGTGATTGAAAAACTGGATTATCTCCAAGAACTGGGGGTGAATGGGTTGTATTTTTGTCCAGTATTTACTGCTAATGCGAACCACAAATATGACACTGTTGATTATTTTAATGTGGATCCACATTTTGGTGGTAATGAGGCATTTCGGGCTTTGGTCAAAGAAGCACATCGCCGCAAGATGAAAGTGATGTTAGATGCAGTGTTTAACCATGTTGGTGATCAACACCCATTTTGGTTAGATGTGGTTAAAAATGGAGCTCAGTCGCGTTACGCAGATTGGTTTTGGATTAACCGCTTCCCCGTCTATCCAGATATACCGAAAGAAGAGTGGGATTTTTGGGATTTCAACTACGAAACGTTTGGTAATGTAATCGAAATGCCCAAATTGAATACCGAAAACGAACAATGTCGCCAGTATCTGTTGAGTGTGGCACAGCATTGGGTTGAAGAATTTGACATTGATGGTTGGCGTTTAGACGTTGCAAACGAAGTCGATCATGAGTTTTGGCGGGATTTTCGTCGTACGGTGAAAAGCATAAAACCTGATTGCTACATTTTGGGTGAGATTTGGCATGAGGGTATGCCTTGGTTACGTGGCGATCAATACGATTCTTTAATGAATTACCCACTGACTCAGGCCACTACGGATTATTTTGCACTGCAGGCTTATGATAAAGAAACTTTCATGCATGCAGTGACTCGTTCATATCTTGCGTATCCTAAAAACGTCAACGAAGTGATGTTTAATTTACTAGAAAGCCATGATACGACTCGTTTACTTAGCTTATGTGCCAATGATAAGCATAAAGCTAAGCTAGCCTATTTATTCATGTTCACGCAGGTTGGTTCACCTTGTATTTACTATGGTGGAGAAATAGGGATGGATGGGTGTAAAGGTATGGGTAGAGAAGACAATCGGAAGTGTATGATTTGGGATGAATCTGAACAAGATCTCGATTTCAAAGCCTTTATTCAGTGGCTTATTGAATTGCGTAAAAATCATCCACACTGGAATGAACCTTCACTTAATTGGCATACCGTCGAGCATCCTTCCGTGTTGGCCTATTCCCGAGGTGAGCAAACGTTTTTTATTAATAACAGTGATAGTGCTATTTCGTTTATGTGGCAAGAGCGGCTTATGCATTTAACCGCTTTCGGTTTTAACATCTTGGGCTTATGCACCGCTTAGGCTTGGTGGCGATAAGCTTAGTTCACCCTGAATCTCAATAGATTCGTCTACATTCACTGCGTAAGGAGTGATAATCTCTATACCTATCCAATTTGAGGTTTTTCGTTGGGTTTGCTCGTGATCTTTTTTCACTTGTTAGCTATCGGCAGCCTCAAATGGTGTAGGTACATTTAGGAATTCAACTGTGAATAAAAAGCGAGGAGAACCTGTGACTGAACTGGTAACGAAATTGATGGGGTTTGGATTTACTAAGACAGACGCATTGGTTTACATCAATTTACTTAAAAATGGTCGATCAAGCGGCTATAAGATTGCCAAAGATATCTCTTTGTCCCGCTCATCGGTTTATTCTTCAATCGATAATTTATACAAAAATGGTTGTATTTTTATGTCGGATGGAGACACAAAAGAGTATGAAGCAAAATCGCCCGAACTCATTTTCAGCCAAATAGAAAGACAGACGATCGACAATATTCAGATCCTTAAAAAAGAGCTATCGCGCATGATGCTCCAAGAGGAGAAAGAGTTTATTTATAACGTGACGGGTTTTGAAAACCTCATTCAAAAAGCGAGAGAGATGCTGGCACTCGCGCAGGTGGAGGTGTACCTAAATACTGACTTTCATCTAGAGCTATTAGAAAAAGAAATTTGTGATGCTATCGAAAGAGGTGTTCGAGTCATTACCTTTTCCTTTAATAAATTATCGGTACCACATCCTAAAGTGGAGCTATATTCTCGCTCCGACCAGCAGGAGCAACGTTATCCCTCGCATCGTTTTATGTTGGTTGTGGATATGAAACAAGCAGTAATGTTTTCTCATCGTCAAGAAGCGTTGGGTCTGTATTCTAATAATCGTCTGTTGGTCAAAATGATTGCAGAGCATATACATAGCGATATTTATCTCACCGAATATGAAAAACTAGCTCCAGAAAAGCGCTGTCGTATCGGTACGATTCATGAGCTTGATAATGATATGGTTCATGATGATAGTGGGAGCTTCACCCAATAAAAGGGACTGATTTTGCAGAAGATTGACGCATAGCATCAAGTTCAGGATTAGGCTGTCGTTAGTATCGCTATTGGTTCGAATAGTGAGTAAAAATGACATTCGGAGATTTCAACTATAATTAACGAACAATTAAAGCGTGCCGCGCCGAACAAGGTTGCGCACAACAAGAAAGGAATGAGCAGCAAGATGAAAAAAATGCTGATGTTTCTATTATTGCTTCTTGGGCTGGCGGGCTCGGGGGCTGGCTATTACTTTCTTTATTATCTTCCCGAGCAAGAAGCACTGCAGGCCGATTCGTCGAGTTCGAACGATGAAGAACAAGTGCCAACCACTGAGGCGGCTCCTAAAACGGCCTTGCCACCAAAACCGCTTGTTAATGATTTATATGTCGATTTAGCAAGGCTCGGAGTAAGAGAAAAGCCCGATGCACAAGCGTTTGTTGAGCGGGTTCTATACCGTGGTGATAAGGTTAAAATCTTGGAGCGCAAAGCAGGTTTTGGCCGCATTACCGATTATTTTGTCTATGAGGAAAACGGGCCGGAAGTCGCGGAGTGGATACCTTTGGATGGTTTAGTGGAGCAAGCCCCGCTGATCACGGCAGAGGAGCGCCGTAAAACGGTCACGCAGTACATTGCGAATTCGGATGATTTTAAACTCTATGAAACGGCTTTTGTGCAGAAAACCGATGAGTTGCTGAAAAATGAAACCTGCGTACCAGAAGATTTTGAAGAGCTTGGTGGCTGGGTAAAGTCGCTCAAATATCAAGAACGTGAGGTTTATTTTGTGTATTGTGGTGGCCGCAAGTTAGCCAACAAAATTTACTTTGATATACAAAGCAAAGAAATATTTTACGCTTCTCATTAGCTAAAGTGATAAGAGCATTTAGATCTTTTTACTTGAGGCTTATGGTTGTCAGGAATATGATGCCTGCTTGAGTTGAGAGGAATGATTTTTTCATGCATTGGCACTTTATTAAATATGTCTGGTTTACGCTTCTTGCGGTGGTTCTGCCTTCGCAAGCGTTCGGCTATTTAATTGAGAGTGAAACGCACAGCCACGCTGAACGTAAAGTTATCCTACAACATGGTGAAAAAACCTCGCTCACGGCGATTGTTTATCAGCAAACATTGCCTCAAGCTATTGCTATTCAACAACCTATCTCTGATCAACAAGATAAACAAACGGCTCCACCCGTATCAAAATCGCTTCACTCAGACACTTCTGCTGCAATCGTCACCGCGTCTCGTTGGGGGGTAACTTCCCGAGTCGTTGAATACGATGGCCCCACTTTTGTCGATAACACACCCAATTACGATGTCACCGTCGCTCCCTTTAGGCTTTATCTTTTTCCTGTCGCTGAGTTGGCGGCATGGCAAGCTCGCCCCTATAGTTCTAACCACAGAATTTCTGGTTGGAAAGAAACGAATGCCATGTATGTGGCGTTAAATAGCCAGTACTGATCCTTCTTACTTTATATCAAGTGACAAAGTCACTCGCTTGTTCATTTAACTTGTTTATTTAAAGTAATAACAACTCAGCTTTGCTGAGAGGATTGGTATGAAAAAAATACAAAATAAAAAGGCGTCAGCACGTCTTATTAATCACTATTCTGCGTGGAAGTATATCGTATTGGCCGCCACTTTGGTTGTGCTTGCCTTGAGCGCTATACCCACCTGGTACGGCGAACAGCCGTCGATTCAACTGCAAGTCTCCTCTAAAAATGAGACGCTTAATTCGGTCGTGGAATTAACTCATCTACTCGAAAAAAACGATATTGCGGTACAAAACATACAGCAGCAAGGTGGGAAAACGACCTTAGTCTTTGCTGATGAAGTCCAGCAAACGCACGCCAGAGAATTACTCGATGGCATGATTGAAAAAGAAGACAGTATTACGTTCTCTTACGTTTCGGTTGCGCCAACATGGTTGACAAATTTAGGTTTTAACCCGATTAAACTAGGGTTGGATCTGCGTGGTGGTGTGCAATTTTTGCTGAACGTTGACGTGGATAAAGCGTTCCAAGAGCAACGTGACAGCATGATCGATACCGTGAAAGATAAGCTGCGTGACGAGCGTCTTCGCAGCGTGAAAGTTAGTTCTGAAGGTATTGATGGCTTCAAAGTAATGAGCAATTCAGCGGAAGATCTCAATAAAATCAATGCATTTCTTAAAGAGACTTACTCAGGGTGGGATATCCAACGCTCTTCTGATCAACTGCTGATCAAGCCTTCAAAACAGAATCGAGTCGATTTCCAATCAACGACGCTGCAACAGAACCTCAAGATTATGCGTGATCGCATTGAAGAGCTAGGCATCACTGAAGCTATGGTTCAGCGCCAAGGCGAGCACAGCATTCGTATCGAATTACCGGGCGTGCAAGACCCATCACAAGCGAAAAACGTGATTGGTGCGACGGCAAGCCTGGCTTTTTATGAGGCGAAATCACCCAGCGAAGCGTTTACGTCGCAAGACATTGTGCTAAAAGATGAAAATGGCCGCAATGTTGTACTTACTAAACGCCCTGTATTAACCGGCGATCACATTGTTAATGCGCGCGCAGGTATTGACCAGGTGGGAATGTCTGAGGTCAACATCTCGCTTGACCACGCGGGTGGCAAAATCATGAGTGATTTTTCATCCAAGCATATCGGTAAGCCGATGGCGACCGTGTACCGTGAATACACCACCAATGCTCGTGGCGAAACAGAGCGTAGCGAAAAAGTGATCAGTGTTGCGACCATTCAATCGCAGCTGGGTAGCCAATTTAGAATCACTGGTGCAGGTTCGATGGAAGAAGCACAGCAGCTGGCTTTATTGCTGCGTGCAGGTTCATTAACTGCGCCTGTGACTATCGTAGAGGAGCGTACCATCGGCGCTTCATTG
This sequence comes from Vibrio sp. ZOR0018, assembly GCF_963865925.1. Taxonomy (NCBI): domain Bacteria; kingdom Pseudomonadati; phylum Pseudomonadota; class Gammaproteobacteria; order Vibrionales; family Vibrionaceae; genus Vibrio; species Vibrio sp. ZOR0018. Next base: position 15,478 of record NZ_CAWMCN010000162.1, read on the forward strand.
GGCGCAGAAAATATTCAAAATGGTTTTGCCGCATTAGCCTTAGGTATGGCATTAACGCTGACTTTTATGGCGCTTTGGTATCGCCGTTTAGGTTGGGTGGCGAACGCGGCGTTGCTGTTTAACATGGTGTGTCTCATTGGTCTGATTGCCTTATTGCCGGGTGCTGTGCTGACCTTGCCGGGGATTGCAGGTCTGGTTTTGACGGTTGGCATGGCCGTCGATACCAACGTGCTAATTTTTGAACGCATCAAAGACAAAATCGCGGAAGGTCGCAGTTTTGCGCAAGCGATTGATACAGGTTTTAGCAGCGCCTTTAGCACCATTCTTGACGCCAACGTCACCACTATGATCACCGCCGTGATTCTGTATTCGATCGGTAATGGTCCAATCCAAGGCTTTGCCCTGACCTTAGGGCTCGGCATTATGACCAGTATGTTCAGCGGTGTGTTTGCTTCGCGTGCGGTTATCAATCTCATTTGGGGACGAGATGCTCGTCGTGATGTAAGGGTATAAACATGATTGATTATTTGAAAAACCATATTCGTCCAATTCGTTACATCACGAGCGTACTTTCTGTGACATTGATGCTGATCTCGTTAGTGGCGTTTGGTGTGAAAGGCCTTAACATGGGTTTGGATTTTACCGGTGGGATGGTCACCGAAGTCACGGTCGATAAAACCCTCACCAACAAAGAGTTACTGCAAGCGTTGAAACCTACATTAGGAGATTCAACGATGCTCACCAAAGCAGGTGAAGAAGGACGTTGGGTTATCCGCTACGCGCTTCCTGAAAGCGATCAAGAGACGCCTAACATTCCCACTTTGCTCAGCGACGTCTCTGAACATGTGACGGTGGTGAGCAACAGTATGGTCGGCTCGCAAGTGGGGCAAGATCTGGTGGAGCAAGGTAGTTTAGCGTTGATGATCTGCTTACTGTGTATCTTAGGTTACTTGTGTTTCCGCTTTGAATGGCGTTTAGCTAGCGGCTCGTTGTTGGCCTTGCTACATGACGTTATTTTAGTGCTCGGTTTCTTTGCTCTGACACAGATGGAGTTCAACCTAACCGTGTTTGCGGCGGTACTGGCGGTATTAGGTTATTCATTGAACGACTCCATTATCATTGCCGACCGTATTCGTGAACTGCTCGTGGCCAAGCAAAGTACGCCAACCAAAGAGATTACCGACCAAGCCGTGATTGCGACGTTCTCACGCACTATGGTGACTTCGGGTACGACATTACTCACCGTTTCCGCATTGTGGTTAATGGGCGGGGAGCCGCTTGAAGGGTTTGCTATTGCAATGTTCATCGGTATTATTTCTGGAACTTGGTCTTCAATCTCAATCGGGACTGTGTTACCAGAGTGGTTGAAACTTGAGCCTAAACATTACTTGCCTGTAGTGGTGGATTCTGCGCCTTAGTATTTCTGCGCATGTCATTTAAAGTGAAGTAAAAAAATCCGCCTTATACACAGGCGGATTTTTATTGGGAGTTGACTATAAATTACGGTAGGAAGTGTAATTTATAGTTCTTTATCTTTACTCAGTGACAGCAACCAAAGTGAAACGGCGGCAACCACCGCAAAGCCGCCGAAGATAATAACAGGCATCGCGCTGTAACCAAGAATATGCCAAATCACCGATTCTAATGTACTCATGGGTTAATTCTCCTATTGCCAGCCTTCAACGCCTTGCATGTCTGGCAGTTTATGTGCAATACCTTTATGGCAATCGACACAGGTTTTTTCACCACTAGCAAGGGCGGTAGAGTGCTGTTTGGCACTGCGTGGACCTTGCTCTGAAAAATCCATGTATTCGAACTCATGGCAGTTGCGGCACTCTAATGAGTCATTATTTTTCAATCGTGACCACTCACGCTCCGCGAGATGTGCTCGACGTGCTTGAAACTTTTCGGGTGTGCTAATGGTGCCTAATACCACATGAGCAAACAACTCTTTGGAGGCTTGCACTTTGCGGATAATCTTGTCTGTCCACTCATGGGGAACATGACAGTCAGAGCAGATAGCACGTACGCCGGAACGGTTAGAATAGTGAATCGTCTCTTGGATCTCAGCCACAATCGGTGCATGACAGCCTGAGCAGAATTCTTCTGAGTTTGTTGCTTCCATACCGGTGTTAAATGCGCCCCAAAATAGCAGACCACCTGCAAACCCCATGAACAATACGATGCCAACGGCCGCTTTACTTGGGCTTGTGAGCCTTTTCCAAAACGCTTTTAATAATTTCATAAATAGCCTCTTAAGTTATTATCTGGCTACGATTAGCGAAGTGAATCAACGGATTTGAACTCATTTTCCACCAAAGGCTTCGCAATGGCTTGCGGTACATGGCACTGTAAACAGAAATAACGGCGCGGTGAGACGTCAGCTAGCACCGCATCTTCACGGTTAACATAGTGGGTCACACTGATTTTGGTTGCGCCCATCTCTTTGGCATTTTTCCAACTGTGACAAGCAAGGCACTTATTGGCGTTTAGCGACACTTCGTAGCCACGAATGTTATGCGGGATCAAAGGTGGCTGATAGACGTATTCGCTTTCAAGCGCTTGATCTCTTGGGTACTTCTTAAAGTCGTCTGCAGGACGAGTCTCTTCAAGTTGCGTTGCGCCACGCAGCGATTCCAGCCCACCGTTGCCGCCGGGGTTATTCAGTTCCGCCTGTACCGTTTGGCCAAATAAAGCCCCAAAAGATAAAAGGGCGATCAGTAGTTTTTTCATCTTAAATTCTCCGCCTAATGGCTCATTCTGAGATCGGCCCCCCATAGAGCAGCCGATGCATTCATTAACTGGCTTACGCTACTTTAGTGATTTTTACCGGACATTTTTTGAAGTCTGTCTGCTTCGACAGTGGGTCCGTAGCATCTAAAATCAGCTTGTTAATCAAAATGCGAGCATCAAAGAATGGGATAAAGACCAAACCATGCGGTGGACGATTTCGGCCGCGCGTTTCCACACGAACACGAACTTCGCCGCGTTTGTTGGAAATCAATACTTCATCACCACGTCGTAACCCACGCGCTTTGGCGTCATCTGGGTGGATGTAACAGAGCGCATCGGGTACGGCTTTATAAAGTTCAGGCACGCGCCGCGTCATAGTGCCGGTGTGCCAGTGTTCTAACACGCGGCCCGTACACAGCCACATATCAAATTCGGCATCAGGTGATTCCGGTGGAGCTTCATAAGGAGCGGAGATGATCCACGCTTTACCATCCGGTTTGCCGTAGAAATCCCAATCAGATCCTTTTTTCGCATAAGGGTCAGAGCCTTCTTTAAAGCGCCATAACGTTTCTTTGCCATCCACAACCGGCCAACGTAAGCCGCGAACGTTATGGTAGGTATCATAAGGAGCTAAGTCGTGGCCGTGACCGCGTCCGAAGCTGGCGTACTCTTCAAATAACCCTTTTTGTACATAGAAACCGAAGTGATGTGCGTCGTCGTTCAGTTCACGCGCTTCTTCAAGCGGAAATTGGTCAACCTGTCCGTTTCTGAACAGCACATCAAACAGGGTTTTACCGCGATATTGTGGCGCTTTGGCGAGCAATTCTTCTGGCCACACTTCTTCCATTTTGAAGCGTTTAGAGAACTCCATCACTTGCCATGAGTCTGATTTTGCTTCGCCCACAGTACCAACTTGTTGATACCAAGCTTGAGTGCGGCGTTCAGCATTGCCGTAAGCGCCTTCTTTTTCCACCCACATTGCGGTAGGGAGCACTAAGTCGGCCGCTTGCGCTGTGGCTGTTGGATACGGGTCAGACACGACGATAAAGTTTTCTGGGTTGCGGTAACCCGGTAAACGTTCTTCGTTAATATTCGGGCCAGCTTGCATGTTGTTATTACACTGCACCCAGTAAGCGTTGAGTTTGCCGTCTTTGAGCATTCGGTCTTGCTGTACGGCGTGAAAGCCCGGTTTTTCAGGAATGGTGCCTTGCGGAAGCTTCCATGTTTTTTCAGCAATCGCGCGATGTTTGGGGTTTGCCACCACCATGTCAGCAGGCAAGCGGTGAGAAAAGGTTCCGACTTCACGTGCTGTGCCGCAAGCGGATGGTTGGCCTGTTAATGAAAATGGACTGTTGCCAGGTGTGGCAATTTTGCCCGTCAGTAAGTGCAGGTTGTAGACCAAGCTTTGCATCCAAACACCGCGAGTGTGTTGGTTCATGCCCATAGTCCACAGTGACATCACTTTGGTGTTAGGGTCAGCGTACTGTTTTGCAAGCGCGATCAGTTTATCTTCGGCAACGCCTGACATTTGCGCGGCTTTTTCAACCGTATAAGGTGCAACCGAGGCTTTATAAGCTTCAAAGTCAATCGCAGTCACATCACCGGAGTTGGCATTTTTCGCTTTAACTTGCAGTGGGTGCTCGTCACGCAGACCGTAACCAATATCTGTTGTCGCTTGTTTGAAATGAGTGTGTTTGTTGACGAAATCCCAGTTCACCGCATCGTTTTGAATAATGTAGTTGGCGATGAAGTTGGCGATGGCAAGGTCACTTTGTGGGTGGAAAATGTAACCGTGGTCGGCCAGCTCAAACGAACGATGATAATAAGTCGAAAGGACATTTACTTTAACGTGTGGGTGACTTAAACGGCGATCGGTAATACGAGTCCAAAGAACCGGGTGCATTTCGGCCATGTTTGAACCCCAAAGCACAAAGGCATCAGCGTGTTCAAAATCATCATAGCAGCCCATCGGTTCATCAATACCAAAGGTGCGCATAAATCCAACAACGGCTGAAGCCATGCAGTGGCGAGCGTTTGGATCAATGTTATTAGAGCGAAAACCCGCTTTCATCAGTTTAACGGCGGCATAACCTTCCATCACGGTCCATTGGCCTGAACCGAACATGCCAACACTGGTTGGCCCTTTCGCTTTTAGAGCTTGTTTCCACTTTTCAGCCATCACATCGAAAGCCTGATCCCACGACACTGGCGTGAACTCTCCATCTTTATGGTATTGGCCATCTTTCATGCGCAGCAGTGGTTGTGTTAAGCGATCTTTGCCATACATGATTTTTGAAAGGAAGTAGCCTTTAATACAGTTCAACCCTTTGTTAACAGGCGCTTCAGGGTCACCTTGTGTGGCAACCATTTTGCCGTTTTGAGTACCGATTAATACTGAACAGCCCGTACCGCAGAAACGACAAGGCGCTTTATCCCAAGTGATTTTTGTTTGGTCTGAGCTGGCAATCAAGTTTGTAGCGCTGGCGGGTAGAGTAATACCAGCGATAGCGGCTGCGGATGCGGCTGCGTTTGCTTTCACAAACGCGCGTCTTGTCATTTTCATACGTCATCCTCAATGTGGGAATGTTGTGTTCCAGTGTTGGTATCCGTGTCATCCAGCCCACTTTCTATTTGGTGATAAACCAAAGCGGTGCTGAGAACATGTGGTAAGTTGTTAATCGCATCGATGGTGTCAGTAACGAAGCCTTGATTTTCCGTTTCCAAAACGACGATCATTTTCCCTTCGTTGCTTTGGCCATACACTTCGGCGTTCTCAAACGATTCGATTGTCGCTTTGAGCGCTGCTAAATGTTCAGGTACGACGTGAACGATCAAACTTGAAATATGTACTTCATTGAGTGACATGTTTATCTCTCATTATTATTAATATTGCTCACACGGATGGCTGAGGTTGGACAGATGGAAACGCACGCGCCACATCCGTTACAGGCATCAATATCGACATTCGGTTGCGCCACTTTTCCGATCACTAAATTGAACGTTATAGCGCTGACTTCACATGACTCAGCGCAGCTACGACACTCCACATTGCGTTTAGCCAAGCAGCTTTCTTCGAGCTTTGCTTTAGCCAGCCACGGTTGTGTTGAGCGCGGTGCGAAAATTGGCTCTGGGCAGCTCTGCGCGCACTGATAACAAAAGGTGCACTCATCAATATGAAAATCTATGGTTGGGAAGCCGCCATCACCTAAGGTGATGATCTTTGTTTCGCACGCGTCTAGGCAGCGGCCGCAGCGAGTGCACTCATCTGAAAAGGAGAGGGGGTGAGCAATCCAAGGCAAGCGGACAATGGTGTCATCGACCTGATTACGAGAAAAAAAACGCCTTTTCGAGAGATCAACCAAAGTGCATTCCTGTATTTGTTAACAAATCTTCATTTATCCATACACAAATTGTAGTTTTTGTCCTATTTCTATAAATACCCCCAAGGAGGTAATTGGCTAGTCATGTTGTTTTAGATCAATAAATTCAAGCGCGAGTGATCACATATTGAATGGCTTTAACGACAGCGGTGCCCAATCAGATACAATAGGCAAGGAGAGGTTCACGGAGAGATGTTTTGAGAAAACGATCCAAACAGTCGGTCACCAGCACCATTGCCAAAGCCATGGTGTCGATTTTACTGTTATCGGTTGCCATCACAGGGTACGCCATTTTTACACTCGCTTCCTCACTCAATGATGCGGAAGCGGTGAACGTTGCTGGTTCAATGCGTATGCAAAGCTATCGATTGGCACATGATATTCAAAGTAACTCGGTGGATTATTCATCTCACATTTATCTTTTTGAACGTTCGCTTTATTCACCATCAATGAAAGCATTGCAGCGTTGGCCTGTGCCAAACGACATCACCAAAGATTATTATCAGTTGATCATTCGTTGGCACGAACTGAAAAGCTTGTTAAATAGCGAGAACAAAGACCGCTATCTTGATGAGGTAGCGAAATTTGTCAGCCAAATCGACCGTTTTGTCTTTAAGTTGCAGCACTTCTCAGAACAAAAGCTGATCCAACTGGCTTGGTTTGGCGGCATGGGGTTGGGTGGTGTGTTATGTATCTCATTGTTTGTGGTGCATTTTATTCGTAAGGAAGTGGTGGGGCCATTGCGTTCGCTAGTGACCGCCAGTGAGCAGATCCAAAACCGTTCATTTGATGTATCGCTCAATGTCACCAGCCATAATGAAATGGGGATCTTAACCCGCACGTTTAATAAAATGGCCACCGACCTTGGTAAGCTGTACCTCGGTTTGGAGCAAGCGGTGAATGAGAAAACCCATAAGTTGCAAAATGCCAACCAAGCACTGCAAGTGTTGTATGACTGCTCGCAAGAGTTAACCGCATCGCGCATTAGCCAAGATAATTTTCAAGCGATTTTGCAACACTTGGTCACCATTGAAGGGGTCACATTTGCCCAGTTAGAAATTGGTGATGACGCGGGTAAAAGTACGCGCTTATCCGAAGGTGAGAGCAATGGATTCTCCCTTTCTCCGCTTTTGCTGAGCTTAGATGGGATGCAACTGGGTTACTTGTATCTGCAATACAGCTTGCCTTGTCCAAATAGCGCCTTGATTGATAACTTCGTACAAATATTGTCGCGTGCCATTTATTATAATCAAGCACAGAAACAAGCCGAACAGTTGATCTTGATGGAAGAACGCGCCACCATCGCTCGGGAACTGCATGATTCGTTGGCTCAATCGCTTTCGTATCTGAAGATACAAGTATCATTACTAAAACGCGTGATTGGCCGAGCAGAGACCCCGCACGCCGCAGAGAAAAAAGAGCAAATCATTTTAGATATTGATCAAGGTTTGTCGGGCGCTTACACCCAGTTAAGAGAGCTATTAACCACCTTTAGGCTAACGATTAAAGAAGGCAATTTTGGTCAAGCGCTCAAGGGCATGCTAGAGGAACTTGGCGAGCAAACTACGGCGGAGATAGTGCTTAATAATAATTTGTCATCGATTGATTTAGATGCGCATCAACAAGTGCATTTACTGCAATTGATCCGAGAAGCGACTATCAATGCTATCAAACACGCTCAAGCTAATGCCATTCAAGTCAACTGTGATGAATTGGACGATCAGGAGATGGTGACGGTCAAAGACGATGGGGTTGGCTTTGATCAACAGCGTGCTAGGCTCAATCACTATGGATTAAGCATTATGCAAGAAAGAGCGGCGCGGCTGCATGGCGCAGTGTCAGTAACCTCCGCACCCAATGCTGGGTGTGAAGTTATATTGAAATATAAACGTTCAAAGGATACAAATTTTGACGAGATGTAGAGTAATGCTGGTAGATGACCATCCTTTGATGAGACGTGGTATCAACCAGCTATTGAGTTTTGAAGATGACTTTGAAGTGGTTGCTGAAGCTTGTAACGGCAGTGAAGCCACTGCTTTGGCGCATGACATCGAGCCGGATCTCATTCTGCTTGATTTGAATATGAAAGGCATGTCAGGGCTCGATACGTTAACAGCGCTTCGTGCGGATGAATCAACCGCCACCATCGTTATTTTAACCGTATCAGACAGTGCGCTCGATATTGAAGCTATGGTGAAAGCGGGGGCTGATGGCTACCTTCTTAAAGATACAGAACCAGATGAGCTGGTGGAACTGCTTAGACAGGCCGCGACGGGTGTAAAAGCGTACAGCGAGTTTGTTACTCAGTACCTTGCCGAACGTCATACGCATGAAGATCTTTTTGAGGCATTAACCGACCGTGAAACTCAGATTCTAAAAGAGGTCGCGAAAGGGTATCGGAATAAACAAATTGCGGATCGTCTGTTCATTTCTGAGTCGACAGTAAAGGTGCACATGAAGAGTTTACTGAAGAAGCTACGCGTCCCATCGCGCACGGCAGCAACGATTTTATACTTGGAGCGTTATAGCGAGAGTAAATAACACCTATTTGGAAATAGCGGTTTGAAAAAAAGGGCGTCCTGTTGGACGCCCTGATTGTTCGTTAACGTTATGCTGTCATCGGTACAAGGATTACTGTACCAATAATGACAGTGATTAAACCGAGGATGACAGGAACGGAAGTGCGTTTTACCACTTCAAATGGACTGATTTGACCCATACCAGCTGTTGCTACTACGACGCCTGATACTGGCGAAATGGTGCGCCCAAGGTTGGAGGCTTGCAGCATTGGGATAATGAGAAAGGCTGGGTTCACGCCCAATTTAGCCGCCAACGATGGCGCTAACTCAACAAAGGCGTAGAACGGAGCGTTGCCTGAACCCGTCGCAATAGCGGCTGCTACGGTAAGGCCTGTCAAAATCAGCATCAAGGCTATGCCGCCTGCGCCTGCGGTTTCTGCAAGATGAAGCAGGTTATCAATCGCCCCAATCGACATCAAACCTTGCGCGAACACGCCCGCAGCAACCAATAACATCACCACGCCTTTGAATGCTTCGGCCATGCCTGCGTAGCATGATTCTAGATCTTCTAACGTCTCTTTACCTTTAAAACGCTTCGTCACGAAGTCAACCAATGCACCGATGAAGATGGATCCGACCACAATGGTGTAAATATCAAGGCTCAAACCTTGAATGGTTTCTCCGTTGAATAAAAACACACCCACAATAGGTAAGAATGGAAGAGCCGCATAGTAAGCGGGTGCTTTTACTTCGATGGCGGAAACATCGATTTTTTCCATCGGTGTATTGTCTTTCTTATCGAGATATTTGTTCCAGAAGAAGGCCGCGATCGCCATGACGATAATGGCGCAGATCGAAACAGGAAGAACCGTTTCCACGGCAAAAACGTGTAAAGGTAGGCCTGATTTTTCCGCCGCAATAACCACATCACCGGATGTCGGGGAAAGGATGATCGCAGCAGGAGATGCACATACCGCAACTGCGGCCGGACGAGAGATCCCCATCGCTACCATCATCGGAAATAAAGTGGCCATCAACAGTACGCCAAGACCCGTTGCTGAGCTCACCGCTAAAGACATCAAACATGCCACAATGTAAGCAGCAACCAGCAAGATATAAGGGGATGTAATAACCGAAAGAGGTTTAGAAAACTGTTTTACAACCACATTGTTGGCGCCGATGTGTGTCATGTACGAAGCAAAACCACACAGCAACATAATTTGCATGCCTAAACCGCCACCACTGTAACGCAACATGTATTTCACGAATTCGAGTGCATCCGTTACTGTGTTACCGGTTGAGGGTACTTTGGCTGGCAGCACTGAATAGCCAAGTGCGCCAGTTAATAGCAGTAAAACGATACCTGCGGTGAGTAACACACCGGCTGGCTTGTAACCTTTAACAATGAAATAACCCACCGCTACTGTTACCGCCAAGCCAATTAAAAGCTCTAGCATTTAAGTCTCCTGAAATTATGAACAATATTGCAAAAACGTGTATCAATTTATGACAAGGAATTTACCGAAAAGAATGCTGTAGCACGAGAGCAAGTTGAGCTTTAGATGATCTAAAACAATAAAATTATCAATTGATAACCTAGTTGAAAATTCTTTAACTTTGAATATGTTTTAGTCGTTCTAACTATTCATTTAGCAAATATGCGGCTAGAAGTTCTGTTAGAGGGGGGATAATTTAAGCTAAGAAAAATGAAGCCACTTAAGGCATGGCTTCATCAAATCTGTAAAGTATGAATTTAGGAGTACTGACGCACAATAAGCTGCCAATTGGATTTTTGTAGTGCTAGTTGTTGCTTCACTTGTCGATAGCGCAGCATCAATAGGGAGTGTTCATATCTACGAACCATATTGTTTTTTTTACTTTCGATCAGCTGTTTCTTTAATTCATAATACTCTTGCAACTGTATGACTAAAGCGTCAAATTCACGTTGTATGCTGGCCATAACGAGTTGCTGATTGGGTAACGCGGCGATCTGTTTTTGCGCATGGCTTAATGCCATTAACGCTTTCGCTTTTTCTACCTTAAGGGGAGGCGAAGTGCGCAGTTTACCAGCCAACCCAAGCCACGAGCACAGCTTGATCAGCCATTTTGTTGGGTCGTATTGCCACCAATAAATCCCATTACGATAATCGTTTTCAAAAATATGGTGATAATTGTGGTAGCCCTCGCCAAAAGTGAAGAAAGCCAAAATACCGTTATCGCGGGCTGTATTTTTATCAGTATAAGGCTGGCTACCCCATATATGAGCCAGCGAATTGATGAAAAATGTCGTGTGATGATTGAGCACTAAACGCAGTGCACCCACGATCAGTAACATGCCCAGTATATCGTGATAAATAAAACCAAGGATCAGAGGAACGCCCAAGTTCATTGCGAGTGCCAAAGGTACATAATATTTATGCTGCCACATGACGATCTTATCTTTTTGCAGGTCACGGCAGTTGGAGTAGTCATCGTACGTGGTTTTATTGTAGTGACGCAGCATCCAACCTATGTGTGAAAACCAGAATCCACGTTTGGCTGAATAAGGATCTTTGTCATTATTGTCTACATGCTTGTGATGAACTCGGTGATCAGAAGACCAATGTAGCGCACTGTTTTGCAGTGCAAACGCCCCACCTAATGCAAACAATAATCTCAGTGCCCAATGTGCTTCATAGGCTTTATGTGACCATAAACGGTGATAGCCCGCGGTAATGGAAAGGTTGCAAAAGGAAAAACAAATCATCAGCCAAAGCCAATGCTCCATGCCGTAGCCAAATTGCCATCCATACAAAGGGGCTGCAATCGTCGCTAAGCCCAAGCTGAAGCTAAAAATGACGATGTTTATCCAGATAAGTGGTGGTTTTGATGCCGATTCCATGATTAAAATCCTTGAGCTTACAGTTGTTCGCTAGAATATCAGCGAACAACTGTAAGTCAAAGAGGTTTAATGATTCTTTTAAGGGATTGTGACTAGTATATTTTGCTTTTCTATTTGAACCGAATAGTATGAAAGACGATGTTAATCCTTACAGGAAGTAATAAGGACTAGAATATGGAAATAAAAGCAGCTGAATATTGCGATTTTGAAAGAATTGCTCAGCTACACGCTCAAAGTTGGCGAACTCACTACCAAGGCATATTAGGCAAAGAGTACCTTGATAACGACGTTCTAGAAGACCGTTTACTGATTTGGCAAACTCGCTTAATCAATCCACCATTTAATCAACATGTCCTACTGATTGAAGAGGGAGGGCTGCTGTGTGGGTTTATCTGCGCCTTTGGTAACCACGATTTTGACAAAGGCAGCATTATCGAGTCTCTGCACATTGATGAAAATTATCGAGGAAGGGGGATTGGTCGCCAGTTGATTCAAGAGATGGCGGCATGGTTTGAGCAGTATTTCCCTAATAGCGGTGTGTATTTGGAAGTGATGGCAGACAATAAGCAAGCCATCGAATTTTACGACTACTTAGCTGGTCGACCTAAAGGAGAGCGTTTATGGCGGTCTCCCTGTGGGCAAGATATTAAAGAGTGGGTTTATACTTGGACTAGCCCAACAGATTTGCTGGCTTCGGTCTCTTCTACGGTTGATTGAAACGCATAGTGCGCGGGCTATGTCTTCTTACCTATCGGTATTCGTGTGATTCGTTCTTGATGTATTGAGGAAGAGGCGATGACCAAACATGATTGCATCTTCCAGACACATGAGTTTTTAATCATCTAAAGTTTCCAAATGCTATAAATAGAAAAAGCCTCTGATAATCAAAGGCTTTTTCTTGATATTTGGCGGAGAGATAGGGATTTGAACCCTAGGATAGCTATTAACCATCGCCGGTTTTCAAGACCGATGCTTTAAACCACTCAGCCATCTCTCCGTGTGGTGCGCATAATAGATAGCCACCATAATATTGTAAAGCAATAAGTTGAGTCATCGACTCGGTTTGGCTAACCGCAATAACGTTTTCAGTTACAGTAAAGCACTGTTTTTACCGCTTCCCTTGATTTTATGAGCTATATACTCTATACCCTAGTTATCTAATAAAATGGTGTTTTATTTTTATTTGATTGATTTATATGTAATTTGTGTGTTTCAGGGAACGGTTGTACGCTCGAAAGTGTTTGCAGCTAAGTGTGAAGTACTTCAAAATTACCTCAATCCAAGGGCATTCTAACTAATCACCGAGGTTTAGATGAAAGTCGAGAATCTTTTTAAGCATCGTGGCGATTCAATGAACAAGTACTCCTCTGAGCTTATGCAGTGGGTATCACCTTCAGTACGTGAGTACTGGGGCGAGCTTCTACATAAAACAAACAGTCGCCAGTTGTTTTCTTGGGTTAGAGATTTTCACCAACCAGTAGTGAATGAAGATGCTCCTATTGCCGAACCCTTGATACTCAAACCTGAAGCGCAACGTCTGTATAAACAGCTCCAGACTCAGATTGGTGAAGTCATTCATACAGGTAAATGGCTGGTGGTTGATCAAGAGCGCATTAACCAGTTTGGTCAAGTAACTGAGGATATGCAGTGGATTCATACCGACCCTCAAAAAGCGGAAGTTGATTCTCCATTTAGGACCACAATTGCGCACGGCTTTTTGACCTTGGCCTTGTTACCTAAATTGACGGATAGCGTTGATCCTGACAAACCAATATTTCCGACCGCAAAAATGGTGGTGAATATCGGTTTAAATGAAGTTCGTTTCCCATATCCAGTGAAATCAGGAAACCGAGTAAGAGCCATTAGTACTCTATTGAAAGTTACACCAATCAAAAAAGGTTTGGAGATCGAGAGAGAAATTAAAGTGGAGATTGAAGGTATTCGTCGCCCAGGCTGTGTCGTGGTTTCAGTGATCCAACTCCATTTTTAATTTTAGAAAAATGGCATAAAAACAGGAGAGTCGATCACTCTCCTTTTTTGTATTTATTTGTTTTTCAAAGGAATATAACCATATTCTTCTATGCGAGCCTTTGCTTCCGCTGATTTTAAATATGCAATGAAAGCTTGAGTCTCTTTAGTGATTTTTTCAGGGTAATAGACCACTAAAAATGGCATGGAAAGTTTATATTCATGAGTGATAATATTTTTTGCAGTGGCTTCTACTCCCTCAAATTTTATCGCTTTAATCGATTTATCTACCGATCCCGTAGAGATGAAACCGATCGCTTGAGGGTTATGGTTAATCAGTGTTTTAACCATACTATTGCTATTGACCACTAAGTTATTGGAACTGATGTCTGACACTAAGCGATCATTAATCACACGAGTCAGGCCTAATAAGCTTTCAAAGCTATAGCGGGAACCTGATGATGCTTCTCTGGTCACAACTGCGATTTTTTGATCAGCACCACCGACTTGTTTCCAGTTGGTTATTTTCCCTTTATAAATATCAAATAACTGCTCACGAGTCAGATTTTCAATACTGTTTAATCGATTGATTACAACAGCCAACCCATCATAGGCAATCGGCAAGGTGCTCATCGTCTCATCTTGCTCACTTTCTGTGAGGTAGCGCGAGCTCATGGCGATATCTGCGACACCTTTTTTCAGTAATGTGATGCCAGCACTCGAACCCACGGCTTGAACCGCGATATAAGTTTCAGGGTGTGCGGTATTGTAGTCCTCGGCGAATACTTCCATGATCCTAGCGACCGAGGTCGAGCCAGAAATATTAACTTCACTTGCGAAGGCAAACTGGGTATGTAGCAAAGTTGAAAGCAGTGTAGCAAGCGCGACTCGAAACATAGTGGCTCCAATATGGTTATTTAGAAAAATTGAGCCACCATAATATGTCGTATAGATGACACTTTTGTGAACCACAAAGGTAAGTGGTTTGTAGCCTTACGGTTTTTCATATCAGAGATAAGCGAAGTCAGCTATAGTCGAGATGTCAGGAAGCCGTGTTTGAGCGAGGGTAAAATGGCGGTAGTGAATTTGTTGCAACGTCAACTAGAACGAAGAGCAGAGCTTGTTTGCCATAATCGTAACCAAAGTGTGTCTGTTGAATTAGGCAAATCCTGTTTTGAGCCTATTGTTAACGGTGTGCACTTCATCAAACACCATTACAAATTAGATTCAACGCATTGCGACTATTCAAGTATCGTGGCGAAAGTGATTTGGGAAGAAGCTAAATGGGCGCTGTATATTCCCAATACGGATCCCGATAAAGAAATTGAAGATTGGTTGCCGTATCCTTTTCTCCCTAAAACAACGGATTTGACGGCGTTGATCCGCGAAATTGAAAAAGATCCTAAATCTTACTTTTGGTGATCAATAAGCAATAAAAAGGCACTCCGAAGAATGCCTGATAGAAATGTCTATGCTGCTAAAATCACTCCCCTTGGGTAGTGGTATTAGCTTCTGAAGGTATAGGTAACGGTTCGAAAACCTGAGTCGGTTTTGCAATCAGACTGCGGTTTTCCATATTCACTTCTGCGAGCACGACTTCGAGCGTATCACCGAGCTTAAAGACGACTTCTTTATCGACAAGCAGCGTTCCACTTTCCGCATTACATTCAATACGTTCTTTGTTGTCTAAGATTAAAGAACCAGGAATGAATGCGGCTGCGCCATTTTCCAAAAGACGTACGCGCATGCCAGCTCGATTGATATCAAAAATTTCAGCCGTGAAACGGGTGCCTTTGCTCGGTTCGTTTACTAGCGTTCTAGCATAGAGCCAGTCGCCTACGTTACGTTCGGCCATTTTGTGGTGTTTGCGGTGTAGTGCCAACTCTTCACCAACGGTTTCATCCGGTGTTTGTACGGGCTCTTTGTTTAAAATATGTGCTTTCAACATACGATGGTTGATCATATCGCCATATTTACGGATAGGAGAAGTCCAAGTGGCATAGATATCCAAACCCATTGCGTAATGCGGAAGAGGTTGGTTTCCTATTTCACTGTAAGCTTGATACTTGCGGATACGATTATCCAGATAGCGGGTCTCTTGCTTACATAACCAGCGACGTAAAGAGGCAAAGCCCTCTAGAGTCGCTAAGTTATCGGCAGTGTATTCAAGCTCACCCGTTGGGTTGACTAATTCGACAACATCGGCAATTTTTTCGGGTTTGAATCCCGCGTGCGTATTGAACACGCCTTGGCCAAAATGCGCTTTGAGCGTTTTTCCCGCACAGATATTCGCGGTTATCATCGCTTCCTCAACAAGACGGTTAGCACTACGGCGGAGATCCGCATGAATTGCCACTACGTCGTTGTCTTCACTCAGTTCAAATCGATAATCAGGGTGATCAGGAAACACGACCGCGTATGTTTCGCGCCATTGTGCGCGCGCTAATGAAAAATCATACAAATCACGCACAACGGAAGCGATTTGGTCACTTGGTTGCCAATCGGCAGAAGTGCCCGTTTCTAACCAATCTGATACATGATCATAAACCAATCGAGCGTGCGATTTAATGTTGGCCGAAAAAAAGGTAATGTCATCGCCAATCACACCTTCTTTAGTCACTGTTACGGTACAGCAAAGGGCAGGGCGAACTTCATTTTCCATCAACGAACACAAATCATCGGCTAAATCACGTGGCAACATTGGGATATTGCGGCCAGGGAGATAAATAGTGAAACCCCGCTCACGCGCGACACTGTCCATCTCGTCATCTGGCGTGATGTATGCGGTTGGGTCTGCAATAGCAATGGTTAATGTGAAGTCACCGTCCTCGGTTCTTTGGGCGAACAGTGCATCATCCATATCTTTAGTTGATGCCCCATCGATGGTCACGAAAGGAAGGTGGGTCATATCGATGCGTTGTAGGTCGGTATCATCTTTTAGCTGCCAATGTTCAATACCAGCCGGCTCACTGTTAGGCAGGTCATTTTCAGCTAAAGTCACCCACCAAGGCGCAATCTTATCGTTGGCATCCGTAATTTTATGGGTGATTTCAACCATAAAACCGCTATCGTTTTTCAGTGGATGGTTAATAAGCTGTGCAACAACCCAATCACCTTCAGAGAAATGTTCAGGGTTTAATCCTTTTTGCACCTTGGCTTTCAGCGATTGCCTTTTTAGTTGCGGGTTATCGGGCGTGACATTCAGCTTACCTTTGTACAGCTTTACACGGCCAATGAAGCGAGTTAATGAAGGCTCAAGCAGCTCTTGAGGCTCAGCCACTTCTTTCTCATTCTCGGTGCGAATGATGGCCACCACTTTATCTCCGTGTAGGCATTTCTTCATATACGGAGGCGGAATAAAGAAGCTGTTCTTACTGTCAACTTCTAAAAAGCCGAAGCCTTTTTCAGTGGCTTTTATCGTGCCTTCTTTCTTAGGCAAGTTCTCTTGGATTTGTTGCTTGAGTTGAGCAAGGAGCGGATTATCTTGAAACATGTTTCTTTTTCTAACAAATGCGATTGGGCACACTATAATCATTGAGCGGGATGATTACTACCGAAAGCGTTATTTTTGCTAGTCTGCTTTAACAGTGCGCTGTAAATGCAGCTTCTGTGTTCGTTTTGGGTGAATTAATGAGCTTAATGGTCATTTATGACGAATTTTTGTGATGTAATTCAATTTTTACTAGCTTTTTTTATGCTTTTAGGGAATAATCCGCGTCCCTTATATGTCCCTAGCGGCTTGATGCGTTTTAAGACTTATCCGCATCTGAACGGAACTCAGCTCTTTTTAATGGATCGGTATTGGAATTGGTAGAGCACGTGGGACCTTTTGTTAATTAATCTAGTGGGATCTCCATGCAAGACTCTGTAATTCAATTTAGTGAATTAGCCCTAAACGACTCAATCCTTTCTGCTCTAAATGAAATGGGTTTCGTTTCTCCAACTCCTATCCAAGCTGCTGCTATTCCATTTCTTCTTGAAGGAAGAGATGCGCTAGGTAAAGCACAAACAGGTACAGGTAAAACGGCTGCGTTTTCTCTACCTCTACTGAACAAATTAAACCTTTCTCAACACAAGCCACAAGCAATTGTGATGGCACCAACTCGTGAACTTGCTATCCAAGTTGCGGCAGAAATCAAAAACCTTGGCCAAAAGATTCAAGGCCTTAAAGTACTTGAGATCTATGGCGGTGCTTCTATTGTTGACCAAATGCGCGCTCTGAAAAATGGTGCTCATATTGTGGTTGGCACACCTGGTCGTGTAAAAGACTTGATCACTCGTGATCGCCTTCATTTAGACGAATGTCATACCTTCGTTCTTGATGAAGCTGACGAAATGCTCAAAATGGGCTTCGTTGATGACGTAACTTGGATCATGGAACAAGCACCTGGCACCGCTCAACGCGTGCTGTTCTCTGCGACTATGCCTCCTATGGTGAAGACGATTGTTGACCGTTACCTACGTGATCCAGCTCGTGTTGACGTAGCAGGTTCAAACCAAACTGTTGCGAAAGTAGAGCAGCAATATTGGGTTGTTAAAGGTGTTGAAAAAGATGAAGCGATGGCTCGTCTTCTTGAAACAGAAGAAACCGATGCGTCAATCGTCTTTGTACGTACTCGTCAAGACACCGAGCGTTTAGCTGATTGGTTATTATCTCGTGGCTTTAAAGCGGCAGCGCTTCATGGTGATATTCCGCAATCACTGCGTGAGCGCACGGTTGATCATATCAAACAGGGTGTAATCGACATTCTTGTTGCGACAGACGTTGTTGCTCGTGGTCTTGATGTTCCACGTATTACACACGTGTTCAACTATGATATCCCATTCGATGTAGAATCATACATCCACCGTATTGGCCGTACTGGCCGTGCTGGACGCAAAGGTAAAGCGATCCTTCTAGTTCGCACGAACCAAATTCGTATGTTGCGTACGATTGAGCGCGTAACTCGTTCTCAAATGGAAGAGATTCAACTTCCAATGCGTGACAAAGTTGCGGAAGCTCGTCTCATCAAACTGGGTGCAGAGCTAGAAGCTGACAAAGGTCATACTGCTTTAGACAAATTTGTTGAGCTCATTGAAAAACTTCAACAAAGCCTAGAGATTGATGCCACAACACTGGCGGCCATTTTACTGAAGCGCCAACAAGGCAATCGTCCACTGTTCTATGTCGGCCCAGATCCAATGGTCGACGCGATCGAGCGTGAAAAATCACGTCGTCGTGATCGTAAAGAGGGTAGTGAGCGTGGTGAACGTCGTGAAGGCGGTCGCGATAGCCGTGATGGACGCGAAGGTCGCCGCGAGTATGGTACTGCGAGCAATGACTGGGATACTTATCAGTTACAAGTCGGCCGCGAGCAAGGCGTGCAAGTGAAAGACATCGTTGGTGCTTTAGCTAATGAACTTGGTTTAACCAAAGGTTCAATTGGTGCAATTAAACTTGCTCAAGGCCATACATTCGTACAGCTTCCTAAATCAATGTCTTCAGATGTTGAAGGCAAATTGCGTAAACTGCGTATTCGCCAAAAAGAAGTCGGTGCTGTTGTATGTGACTTTGATGACTTCCGCGAGTCTCGTGGTCGTCGTGAAGGTGGTAACGGTGGTGGTGCCCGTCGTGAAGGCGGAAACGGTGGCTTCCGTAATCGTGAAGGCGCTGCTCCTGCGGCTGGCGCAGGTCGTGGTGGCCGTGAAGGTGGCTTCCGTGGCAACCGTGACGGTGCAGCGGCGACTGGTCGTGATGGTGAGCGT
Source organism: Vibrio sp. ZOR0018 (assembly GCF_963865925.1). NCBI lineage: Bacteria > Pseudomonadati > Pseudomonadota > Gammaproteobacteria > Vibrionales > Vibrionaceae > Vibrio > Vibrio sp. ZOR0018. The sequence goes on from NZ_CAWMCN010000162.1 coordinate 34,704, forward strand.
CGTTTTGACCGCAACCGTGGTGGCGACCATCGTGGTAACTTCCGTGGTGAACGTGGTCACGGCAATGCTAGTGCTAATGCCAATGCGGGTACGTTAAGTCGTCCTCGTCGCGCTGAAGCATAATCAATTATTGAAACTCCAAAGCCCGTGATATTTATCATGGGCTTTTTCTTTTGATTTATATAATTCGATCTTTGCATTTCTAGCGTGAGCTAGTTAAAATCTTCGCTTCATTGAAGTTCCGGTATTCGTGTTACCGAGTGAGCTTCGATGGGTTATTTTCAATCAAACTCAACACGTGTTGCTTGGTATGCAACACCACTGTAAGGATTATACATGCCTATTATTACTCTTCCTGACGGCAGTCAACGTCATTTTGAACACCCTGTATCGACAATGGAAGTTGCAGCTTCTATCGGCCCTGGTCTTGCAAAAGCAACGATCGCAGGCCGTGTCGATGGTGTGCGCGTCGATGCGTGCGATCTTATCGAAAATGATGCTAGCCTTGAAATTATAACGACCAAAGATGAAGTTGATGGTTTAGAGATCGTACGCCACTCTTGTGCGCACTTACTTGGCCATGCATTAAAGCAACTTTATCCACAAGCCAAAATGGCGATTGGTCCGACGATCGACAGCGGCTTCTACTATGATATCGATCTTGAGCAATCACTCACGCAAGATGATTTAGAGCAAATCGAAAAGCGCATGAAAGAGCTTGCCAAGACAAAATATCAAGTTGTCAAAAAGAAAGTCAGTTGGCAGGAAGCCCGTGATGCTTTTGAAGCTCGCGGTGAAACATACAAGATGGAAATCTTGGATCAGAACGTGGCTCGTGATGACAGACCAGGTCTATACCATCATGAAGAATACATTGACATGTGTCGTGGTCCTCACGTACCTAACATGAGCTTCTGCCAACACTTTACCCTGCTTAGCATTGCTGGCGCGTACTGGCGTGGTAACAGTGATAACAAGATGCTACAGCGCATCTATGGTACGGCATTCCATGACAAGAAAGCACTTCAAGCCCATTTAACGCGTTTAGAAGAAGCGGCTAAACGTGACCATCGTAAAATTGGTAAGCAACTCGATCTATTCCATATGCAGCAAGAAGCTCCAGGGATGGTATTCTGGCACCATAACGGTTGGTCTATATTCCGTGATCTTGAAGTGTTCATTCGCCAAAAACTCAGTGAGTACGATTACCAAGAAGTAAAAGGTCCATTAATGATGGACAGAGTTCTATGGGAGCGTTCTGGTCACTGGGATAAATATGCGGATGCCATGTTCACGACGTCATCTGAAAACCGTGAATATGCAATTAAACCGATGAACTGCCCAGGCCACGTTCAAATATTTAATCAAGGTTTGAAATCATACCGTGATCTGCCATTGCGTATGGCTGAGTTTGGATCTTGCCACCGCAATGAACCATCAGGTTCATTACATGGTATTATGCGTGTTCGTGGCTTTACTCAAGATGACGCCCATATTTTCTGTACCGAAGATCAAATTCAACAAGAAGTGACATCTTGTATCAAGATGGTCTACGACACCTACACGACGTTCGGTTTTGATAACATCGTTGTTAAGCTGTCTACACGCCCAGAAAAACGTGTTGGTAGTGATGAAATTTGGGATAAATCGGAAGAAGCATTAAAGCTTTCACTGCAGGCAATGGATATCCCATTTGAAATTCAAGAAGGTGAAGGCGCATTCTACGGCCCTAAAATTGAATTTACTTTGCATGATTGCTTAGATCGTGCGTGGCAATGTGGTACAGTGCAGCTGGATTTCAATTTACCTGCTCGTCTAGGCGCGACATATGTTGGCGAAAGTAACGAGCGTCTTGTTCCGGTTATGATTCACCGTGCAATTTTGGGTTCACTTGAGCGCTTTATCGGTATCCTTATCGAAGAGTATGCAGGTTTCTTCCCTACGTGGTTAGCGCCGGAACAAGCGGTAATTATGAATATTACTGATAAACAGTCAGTTTACGCTCAGGAAGTAGCACAAAAACTACAAAAATGTGGAATTAGAGCCAAAGCAGACTTGAGAAATGAGAAGATTGGCTTTAAAATCCGCGAACACACTTTAAAGCGTGTACCGTATATGCTTGTTTGTGGTGACCAAGAGATGGAAGCCGGAGAGATCGCAGTACGTACCCGCAGGGGCAAGGACTTAGGTAAATTTAAATTGGATGACTTTATTGCGTATATCCAAGCCGAAGTTTCTAGCCGTAAGCTCAATCTGGAGGAATAAACTATTAAAGGCGGAAGACGTGGCCAACAGCCGGCCAAACCAAACCAGCACCGTTTAAACGGTGAAATTCGTGGCGTTCGTGAAGTTCGTTTAACTGGCGCAGATGGTGAATCCGTTGGTGTTGTATCAATCAACGAAGCATTAGAAGCTGCTGTAGAAGCTGGTATGGATCTTGTAGAGATCAGCCCTAACGCCGAGCCACCAGTTTGTCGTGTGATGGACTATGGCAAGTTCCTCTTTGAAAAGAGCAAGACTGCTAAAGAGCAGAAGAAAAAGCAAAAACAGATCCAGATTAAGGAAATTAAATTCCGTCCTGGGACTGATATTGGAGACTATCAGGTAAAACTACGCAACCTGACCCGTTTCCTAGAAGAAGGCAACAAAGTGAAAGTTACTATTCGCTTCCGTGGCCGTGAGATGGCGCACCAAGACATCGGTGTTGATGTTCTTCATCGTTTGAAAGAGGATACTGCTGAAATTGCAGTGGTTGAGTCTTTCCCGAGTCGAATTGAAGCACGCCAGATGATCATGATGCTTGCCCCTAAAAAGAAGTAATTAACGGCTTACAAGTAATGAGACCTCGCCGTTGAAAGACGGTGGGGTGTTATTCGCCCTAATTACATGTTATTTAAACTACTACAATGCGGAGTTATTCATCATGCCTAAGATGAAAACCAACAAAGGTGCAGCTAAGCGTTTTAAGAAAACTGCTGGCGGTATTAAATTTAAGCACGCTACAAAACGTCATATCCTGACTAAGCGTACTACTAAGAACAAGCGTCAACTACGCCCTAACTCAATCCTTCCAAAATGTGAAGTGGCTGGTGTTATGCGCATGTTGCCATACGCTTAATTCTTTTTAGTTTATTTATCGTTTAGTTTAGGAGAAGCATAATGCCTCGCGTAAAACGTGGTGTACAAGCTCGTGCACGTCATAAGAAAGTTCTAAAACAAGCTAAAGGTTACTACGGAGCACGTTCACGTGTTTACCGCGTAGCTTTCCAAGCTGTAACCAAAGCTGGTCAATACGCTTACCGTGACCGTCGCACTAAAAAGCGTCAGTTCCGTCAGCTATGGATTGCGCGTATTAACGCAGCATCTCGTCAAAATGGTCTATCTTACAGCCGTTTCATTAACGGTCTTAAGAAAGCATCTATTGAGATCGATCGTAAGATCCTTGCTGATATCGCGGTATTCGACAAAGCTGCATTTGCAGTGCTTGTTGAAAAAGCAAAAACTGCTCTTTAATTTAGCAGTGAAGGTTTAAGAAAAGGAGGGCAAGTATGCTCTCCTTTTTTATTGCACTTATTTATAAGCGCGACAATGGGCTTAATACACCGCTGGCGCCTCTATCCAGTACGTGAGTGTAAATCTGAGTGGTTTTTACATCACTATGCCCTAATTGTTCTTGTACTGTTCTAATGTCCGCTCCCGCTTCTAGCAAGTGTGTCGCAAAGCTATGCCTTAGCGTATGGCATGAAACTGACTTTTGTATCTCAGCATCATGAGCGGTTTTCCGAACTGCTCGCTGCAATGCCGACTCATTAATATGGTGCCTTCGTTTCAACCCACTATTCTCATCTAAGGTAAGTAAATTAGATGGAAACAAGTAGTGCCAATTAAACTCATAAGGAGCTGAAGGATATTTTTCTCTCAACGCATTGGGTAACCAGACTCCTCCATAACCTTTGGTTTGCATATCTTTATCATAGTAGCGCTTAGCTAATGCTTGTTGCTCAGCTAGTTGTGGATAAAGCTCCTTAGCAAGTGTGACGGTGCGGTTTTTTCCTCCTTTTCCTTGCCATACCCGAACCGCACCATAATCTAAATCAATGTCCTGTATTCGGAGTCTGACACATTCCATCAGCCGCAGCCCTGATCCGTATAAGAGCATAATTTGCAATTGATATCGTGGCTCAATATGTTCTAAAAACCGCTTAATTTCAGTTCTTGTCATCACTACTGGTAATTTTTGAGCAAGTTGAGATTTCTTGAAATTCATGCTAATTGATAGCGGTTCTTTAATGATTTCACGGTACAGAAAATGGAGAGAGTTAAGCGCCAACGCTTGTGTTTTAGCGGCTACTTTCCCATTAACAGCTAAGTCAGTTAAAAACATCTCAACTTCTTTACTACCCATTCTCATTGGATGTGTTTTGTTATTGAAGTAGATGAATCGTGTTATCCAGTGCAAATATGCCTCTATAGTTTTCTTTGCATAGTGTCGCGATTGCATATACTCTTTAATGCTTAAAATAAATTGTGATTTCATATTTTTCCAATAAAATTGCCTGTTTTTATATACAGTATTGTTGTTTTTGGTTTAGTCAACAAACTAAGTTGCATAAAGTCGTCTAATGTGACGTCTGACGCAGTTTTTATTCAACTAACCATCTGATAAAAAAGATTTATATGATAGATTTCTAATTATCAAAGTTCATGATAAGTGGCGGTAGCATGGTAAATTAGGTCGCATTTTGTTGTATAGATAGCGTTAGGCAAGGTGAGTTTTTATCAGCTAAATCGAGTTGAAATTGAACGATAAATTCCATGTTCTCATGGCTTAAGTTAAGCAATAAATAATCATCACATATTTGTTGTTTCTTGATCGCGTTGGGTTGCTTTTCGCTGTGAATTCATCGTCAAAA
>NZ_CAWMCN010000162.1:39626-41707 GCF_963865925.1 Vibrio sp. ZOR0018
ATCCGCCGAGCATGCTACGCTCGTCACTTTTCTTCCAAACCGCTCAATTTGAGTTTTTTGTTTCTTTGCTGATTTAGTATTTTAGTTTATAAATTAATCGGTTAGTTTGTTTCAAGTTTACAAAAAAGCTCGTTATTTGGTTTTGAAAGTGTCGGTGTCAATCGGTTGGCCTAACAAACGGCTCAAGAGGGATTGCCAACGCGTGGCGGCTTTAGTTCAAAATTGAAGTTTAGTGTTTACAGTGTGTTTTTTAAGTTCGGCGGTGCGTTGTCAACCCCTTAGCCGGGCGTTATGTGCTATCATTCGCGCCTTTCAATTAACGGTGTTTTTTATGAAACTTATTCCTCTTTTAAAGCAGCCACGCATTCACTGACGGCATAGTGTTATTTCAATAATTCTTATTATTTAACATTAGCTTGAGGTTTAGTATGCACAAGAAGCATTGGTCAAAATTTCAGTTACTCCATGAGGTAGTAACTAACCCTAATATTTCTATCAAAGGCACTCATAGTTATTACAGTGACTGCTGGGACAATGGATTTGAGGAATCTGTTGTTCGGTATCTTCATGGTGATGAAGTGAGTCGTGAATGGGAACCTAGGTGGGAAATCGATAAACTCCATATTGGTGATTACGTTTGCATCGGCGCAGAGGCAGTTATCTTAATGGGTGGTAATCATACCCATAGGGCGGATTGGTTCTGTTTATATCCATTTATGGACTACATTGATGAAGCGTATATAGGCAAAGGTGATACCTTTATCCACGATGGTGCATGGCTTGGGATGAGATCAATGGTTATGCCTGGTGTGACAATCGGAGAAGGAGCCATAGTTGCTGCAAATAGCGTGGTAATTAAAGATGTTGCCCCTTATAGTGTTGTTGGTGGCACGCCTGCCAAATTAGTCAAATATCGCTTTGACGAATCGGTAATTGCTGAACTGTTGAAAATGCAAATCTATGATTGGCCCACAGAGAAGTTTGAAGCCTTAAAGCGATATCTATGTGCATCAGACATTCAGCAACTAAAGAGCGCAGCAGCAGCTTACGATGTTGAAAAATAGCACATAACAAACGCTTCAAGAGGGACAGCCAACGCGCGGCATTTTTACTATGCGTTGGTTTTTGTGATTACGGTGTTATGCAGTAAGTTGGTAGTGGCGTTGGCTGCCCCTTAAGCGGGCGTTATGAACCATTATGGAGATATTTAATTTGTACGGTCCAAATCCAAATAATAAAGAGCCAATGGAAGGATTTCCTCAAATCGGCTACCTAAAAAACTATATTAAGTCTCCAAATATTGAAGTTGGTGACTATACATACTATGACGATCCTGATGGGCCTGAAAATTTTGAACGGAATGTGCTTTATCACTTCCCTTTTATTGGTGATAAGTTAAGGATTGGAAAGTTTTGTGCTATTGCTAAAGACGTTAAGTTCATTATGAATGGTGCAAACCACAATATGTCAGGTTTTTCAACTTATCCCTTTTTCATTTTTGGTAACGGTTGGGAAGTCTCAACCCCACAAGCTGGAGAGCTCCCTTATAAAGGCGACACAGTAATTGGTAATGATGTTTGGCTGGGTTATGAATCAACTATTATGCCTGGAATAACGATTGGTGATGGTGCCATTGTCGCGAGTAAGTCTGTTGTGACACAAGATGTTCCTGCTTATTGCGTTGTTGGTGGTAACCCCGCTAAGATTTTAAAGTATCGTTTTGAGCCAAATGTCGTCGATAAATTGTTAGAAATTGCGTGGTGGAATTGGAGTTCAGAGAAAATAACACTCAACCTGAAAGCAATAACAAACAATGAGTTAGAACTTCTTTTGGTGGGAAATGGCTCATAACAAACGCTTCAAGAGGGACAGCCAACGCGTGGCGTTTTTATTATGCGTTGGTTTCAGTGTTTACGGTGTTATGCGGAAAGTTGGTAGTATCGTTGTCTGCCCCTTAAGCGGGCGTTAGGCAAGGTGAGTTTTTATCAGCTAAAACGAGTCGAAATTGAACGGTAAATTCAATGTTTTCTGGCTTAAGTTAAGCAATAAATAGTCATCACATATTTGTTGTTTCTTGATCG
>NZ_CAWMCN010000163.1:0-86224 GCF_963865925.1 Vibrio sp. ZOR0018
GCGCTGATGAAGATTCAGAACATCCAAGTCTACACCCATGACTCGATTGGCTTGGGTGAAGATGGCCCAACCCATCAACCGGTTGAGCAAGTGGCTTCACTGCGTTTGACACCAAACATGAGCACATGGCGTCCGTGTGACCAAGTGGAATCAGCCGTCGCATGGAAGTTGGCGATTGAGCGTAAAGATGGCCCATCAGCGCTGATTTTCTCTCGTCAAAACCTAGCGCAGCAACCACGCAGTGAAACGCAAGTTGCGGATATCGCGAAAGGTGGTTACATCCTAAAAGAGTGCGCGGGTCAGCCTGAGCTTATCCTGATTGCCACTGGCTCTGAAGTTGAACTGGCGGTAAAAGCTGCAGAGCAACTTACAGCTGAAGGTAAGAAAGTGCGCGTAGTTTCGATGCCATCGACCGATGCGTTTGATAAACAAGACGCAGCCTACCGCGAAGCCGTACTACCAGCAGCCGTGACTAAGCGTATCGCTATTGAAGCAGGTATCGCGGATTTCTGGTACAAGTACGTTGGTTTTGGCGGCAAGATCATCGGTATGACTACCTTTGGTGAGTCAGCACCGGCGGATCAACTGTTCAAAATGTTCGGCTTTACGACTGAAAACGTGGTGAAACAAGCACAAGAACTGCTTGCTTAAGTCTTCTTATTTTTAATGCAAAAGCCCAGCGAGTCATTCGCTGGGCTTTTTTGATCTTGATGTTTATGGTGCTTTCCATTCCTCAGGACAGGCTTGACGTAGCGCGTCGATAAACAGACGCAGTTTGAGCGGATGTCTGCCTGCTGGATAATGACAACTAATTTCAGTGGGTGGCGACAACCATTCTGGCAAACATGCTTGCACACTGTTTGGGTGCGCTTGTTCAAAGCCTTTGGCAAACCATGTCGGCAGTAAGCCGATGCCTCTTCCTTTGGCTATCGCATCCGCTTGCATAGCTAAATTATCACTCTGCAAGCGGCTTGTGAGCGCAGGTAAAAGATAGCTGCCGTGAATAGGATGGATGAGAGCCAAAGCTTCTTGGCGAAAAGCGATAAAATCAATCCAAGGATGTTTGACTAGATCTTGTGGATGCTCTGGCATGTCGTTATTGGCAAGATAGTGTGGCGACGCATAAGGTGAATATTGCCAATGGCCGAGCAATTCACGTCTCCAGCCTTGTTGAGCAAACGGGCCAATCCAAATCAGTAAATCAGGCTCAAGATGCGACTCTTCTGCCACATATTGGCTGTAGAGTCGAATGTTGATTTCGGTGTGGGTTTGCATGAACTCATCCAATACGTTGCTCAACCAGCCACGAATTAAGTTCGGATGAACCACCAAGGTCATTTCACCGCTGATTTGGTTATTAAACTCTTGCAGTGCTTCATGGCTTTTTTCTGCTAATTCAAGCAGTTGTTCTGTATAGACTGCAAAAACTTGCCCAGCTTTAGTCAAAGTTAGACGGTTGCCTTGCCGAGCAATTAAGGCTTGTCCGAGATCGTTTTCCAAAGACGCCAAACGTCGACTGAGGGTGGACTTAGGCTGTTCCAGCGCTTTCGCCGCCGCAGTCAGGCTTTTGTATTGACAGAGAGCATGGAAAGCTTTGATCGCACTGAAATCATGCATAAGTAAAATGGCCTTTTAATCTAATCATCACTGTGTTCCATATTCGGTATCGACCATTCCATCTGTCTATCTATCTCAATCATCAAAATTATGAATAATCCACTCCTGAAATTAATAATCATTATCATTTAAAGGAGTGGTACATGTCCAGACTCAATCCGCTGAATGTTGCAATTACTGCGGCGCTCGGGTTATTCACCTCATCACACGTTTTCGCTGAAGAAATTCAATCTTATGAGAAATTAGTGGTGACGGCGGCTGGTTTTGAACAAACACAAGCGCAGGCTCCAGCGAGTATCAGTGTGATTACACGAGAAGAGTTGCAATCACGTTATTATCGTGATGTAACCGATGCACTGCGCAGTGTGCCGGGCGTGTTGGTGACTGGAGGTGGTGATAAAACAGACATTAGCTTGCGCGGTATGAGTTCAAACTACACTTTGATGTTAGTCGATGGTAAGCGTCAATCTTCACGTCAAACTCGACCAAATAGTGATGGCCCAGGTATTGAGCAGGGATGGATGCCACCACTGCAAGCCATTGAACGAATTGAAGTGATTCGTGGCCCAATGTCGACTTTGTATGGCTCAGATGCCATTGGTGGTGTGATCAACATCATCACACGAAAAGATAATCAAGAGTGGTCAGGCAGTGTTCAGTTGGATACGGTTTTCCAAGAAAATCGCGATTCTGGCGATCAGAACAGCGTCAACTTCTTCCTGACAGGGCCACTGGCCGACAATCTTTCTCTGCAAGTTTATGGACAGAGTACCGAACGCGATGAAGATAAGATTGAACGTGGCTACCAAGACAAAAGCTTAAAAAGTTTAACTTCAAAGTTGAACTACCAACTTAATGAGCAGCATGATCTGACTTTTGAAGTGGGCACTTCCGCACAAGATCGCCGAGGCAATGTAGGGTTATCCGTGCCAACGACAGGTTGTAAAGGTGGGTGCGAAGACAGCTTAAACGAATACCGTAGAACCTATATTTCCCTTTCTCACCAAGGGGATTGGGGCGACTATGGTGTGTCGGATACTTATGTCCAACGTGAAGTAAGTAACAATAAAAGCCGTGAGATGGAGATCATCAATACGGTGGCTAAATCAAGCTTAGTGGTGCCATTGACTAACAATACGGCAACCGTAGGCATTGAGGCTTCACATTCAAAGTTAGAAGATTTTACCTCAAATAAAGCCTCTGATTTAACTCAGATTGAAAGCACTCAATGGGCGGCGTTTGTTGAAGACGAGTGGCGCATGACCGAGTCGTTTAACCTAACCTTAGGTGGCCGTGTTGACCACGATGAAAATTATGGTTCTCATTTTAGCCCAAGAGCGTATGGCGTGTGGACCATCAATCCAGCGTGGATTCTGAAAGGTGGCGTGGCAACGGGTTTCCGTTCACCGCAGCTCAGAGAAGTCACGCCAAATTGGGCGCAGGTGAGTGGTGGCGGTAATATCTACGGCAACCCAGATTTAAAACCCGAAACTTCAATCAACAAAGAGTTGGGGTTGATGTACCAAAATGGAGCGGGTCTTAACGCGAGTTTGACTTTCTTCCATAATGATTTTAAAGACAAAATTACCCGTGTTGTGTGCCCCAACTACATTTGTACTGCAGGTCCGAACGAGTGGGGCTCTGATCCCACTTATCGAGTGAACGTTGATGAAGCGTACACGCGTGGGGTCGAAAGTACGCTCGGTTTACCTATCACAGAAACGGTTTATTTCAACGCGAGCTATACCTTTACTGACTCAGAGCAAAAAACCGGAAAATATCAAGGTATGCCACTTGAGCAACAACCTGAACATCGCTTCAGCGCTGATATTGATTGGCAAGCGACTGACAACTTGAGCAGTTGGTTGAAGCTGACTTATCGTGGAAAAGAGAGCAACCCAGTCACTGGCCCTTCTCGTAGCAGCTTGATTGAGCCAGCTTATCAGTTCATCGATACTGGCATCACTTACGCGCTTTCTTCTCAAGTAAGCTTGAAAGGTGCGATTTACAATCTACTCGATGAAGAAATTTCATACCAAGAATATGGCTATGTAGAAGATGGACGTCGTTATTGGTTAGGTATTGACGTTAATTTTTAAACCATCAATACCGCAAATGAAATGGCTCCCGTTTGGTGAGCCATTTTTTATGGACATCTTTCTTGTCGTAGCCGCTGTTGCTTGTACCTTGAGTCCGTTTAGAAACAGAATCTTTTGCGACAACTGATGGCTTGGGGTGTTGCTCTTGGTCGCTATCGGTTACTATCTGTACCACGAAAAAAGTTAAGACGATGGAATGATGCTTAAAGTCGCGATCAATGGTTTTGGGCGTATCGGGCGTAACGTGCTGCGTGCGATATATGAAAGTGGAAAAAGTCAGCAGATAAAGGTGGTGGCGGTGAATGAGCTGGCGCTACCTGATGCCATGGCGCACCTACTACAATACGACACCACTCATGGTCGATTTGGTAAAAAGATCACCAATGATCAAGAGCATATCTATGTTCATCATGGGCTAGATGAGCATGACTCGATTCGAATTTTGCACCTTAGTGAAATCAAACTTCTGCCATGGCGCGATTTAGGCGTTGATATTGTGCTCGACTGCACGGGTGTGTATGGCTCAAAAGCCGATGGTTTGGAGCACATTGAGGCAGGCGCAAAGAAGGTACTCTTTTCACATCCCGGCTCACATGATCTCGATAATACGATCATTTATGGGGTCAACCATGAGACGCTAACCGCAGAACATCGCATTGTGTCGAACGGATCCTGTACCACCAACTGCATTGTACCGATTATTAAAGTGCTTGATGAAGCGTTTGGTATCGATTCAGGAACCATTACCACTATTCACTCGTCAATGAATGATCAACAAGTGATCGATGCCTACCACACCGATTTGCGTCGAACACGTTCCGCCAGCCAATCCATCATTCCAGTAGACACTAAGTTGCACAAGGGAATTGAAAGGATCTTTCCGAAATTTTCTAACAAATTTGAAGCGATTTCGGTGCGTGTACCGACAGTAAATGTGACCGCGATGGATTTAAGTGTCACAATTAAATCAAATGTGAAAGTTAATGACGTAAATCAAACCATTGTGAACGCATCTCAGTGTACATTACGTGGCATTGTTGACTATACTGAAGCTCCGCTTGTTTCCATCGATTTTAACCACGATCCCCATAGTGCGATTGTTGATGGTTCACAAACAAGAGTGAGCAACGGGCAGCTTGTTAAAATGCTCGTTTGGTGTGATAACGAATGGGGCTTTGCGAATCGCATGCTGGATACGGCACTCGCAATGCAAGCATCCGAGTAGTAGCAGGATGATGGAGATTTATTTATTTTCAGGCTTGAAATAAATAACTCAAATCTACATATCGATAACCAGTTTGAAGAATTTATAGGCTCGGCAAGGTTGCCGGGTTTCCAAAAACTTTATTTATTAATATTTGAGAGGACAAACCATGTCTGTAATCAAGATGACCGACCTGGACCTAGCAGGTAAACGCGTATTTATCCGTGCTGACCTAAACGTACCAGTGAAAGATGGCAAAGTAACTTCTGATGCACGTATTCTTGCATCGCTACCAACAATTCAGCACTGCCTAGCGGCGGGCGCTAAAGTGATGGTTACTTCTCACCTAGGTCGTCCAACTGAAGGCGAATACGCGGAAGAGTTCTCTCTACTACCAGTGGTTAATTACCTAAACGACGCGCTAGATTGCGAAGTAAAACTGGCAAAAGATTACCTAGATGGCCTAGAGCTAAACGCAGGTGAGCTTGTTGTTCTAGAAAACGTTCGCTTTAACAAAGGCGAGAAAAAGAACGAAGAAGAACTATCTAAAAAGTACGCCGCTCTTTGCGACGTATTTGTGATGGATGCATTTGGTACAGCTCACCGTGCACAAGCCTCAACTCACGGCATTGGTATGCAAGCACCTATCGCTTGTGCTGGTCCACTATTGGCAGCAGAACTTGAAGCACTAGGCAAAGCCATGGATAACCCAGAGCGTCCATTAGTGGCTATCGTTGGTGGCTCAAAAGTGTCTACTAAACTAACGGTTCTAGAATCGCTATCTAAAATTGCTGACCAACTGGTTGTTGGCGGTGGTATTGCTAACACTTTCATCGCAGCAGCAGGCCACAACGTAGGTAAGTCTCTATATGAAGCAGACTTGCTTGAAACGGCTAAAAAGTTGATGAAAGAGTGTTCTATTCCAGTAGCAACAGATGTTGCTTGTGCAAAAGCCTTTGATGAAAACGCAGCAGCGGAAATCAAAAACGTGGCGGATGTTCAAGATGACGATATGATTTTCGACCTAGGTCCAGACTCAACCGCACAACTGGCTGAAATCATCGCTAACGCAAAAACGATTTTGTGGAATGGCCCTGTCGGCGTATTTGAATTCAAAAATTTCGAAGCCGGTACTAAAGGTATCTCTGAAGCGATCGCCAAATCTGCAGGTTTCTCAGTGGCTGGTGGTGGTGACACACTAGCGGCAATCGACAAGTTCGGTATCAAAGCCGACGTATCTTACATCTCTACTGGCGGCGGTGCATTCCTTGAGTTTGTTGAAGGTAAAGTACTACCAGCGGTTGAAATGCTAGAAGCACGCGCGAAAGCTTAATGACTAATGAAAGCGGGAGTGATTCCCGCTTTCTTGTTTGCTGCACGTGTGTTTTTATTCTGATAGAATGACGCCAGTTGTGAGCAAACGTTTGCAAGAATTTAAACTTAACTGTTTTATTTTTAAAACGATAGAAAAAATAGGATCAAATCCATGTCTAAGATCTTCGATTTCGTAAAACCAGGCGTAATTTCTGGCGATGACGTACAGAAAGTATTTGAAGTTGCAAAACAAAATAACTTTGCTCTTCCTGCAGTAAACGTAGTAAACACTGACTCAATCAATGCGGTTCTTGAAGCTGCATCTAAAGTGAAAGCGCCAGTGGTTGTTCAGTTCTCTAACGGTGGCGCGGCTTTCTTTGCTGGTAAAGGCGTTAAACTTGCTGGTCAAGGTGCACAAATCCTAGGTGCGGTTGCTGGCGCGAAATATGTTCACGCTGTAGCAGAAACTTACGGTGTGCCTGTTATTCTTCACACTGACCACGCTGCGAAGAAACTGCTTCCTTGGATCGACGGTCTACTAGACGCAGGCGAAGAGTTCTTCGCTCAAACTGGTAAGCCTCTATTCTCTTCTCATATGCTAGACCTTTCTGAAGAGTCTCTAGAAGAGAACGTTGAAACTTGTGCGAAATACCTAGAGCGTATGGCTAAAATGGGTATGACTATCGAGATCGAACTAGGTTGTACTGGTGGCGAAGAAGACGGCGTTGACAACTCAGACATGGATTCATCTGAGCTGTACACTTCTCCTGAAGACGTAGCTTATGCTTACGAGAAATTGAGCGCAGTGAGCCACCGTTTCACTATCGCAGCTTCTTTTGGTAACGTACACGGTGTTTACCAAGCGGGTAACGTGGTACTGACTCCAACTATCCTACGTGATTCACAAGCGTATGTTTCTGAGAAATTTGGCCTTCCAGCGAACTCTCTAAACTTCGTATTCCACGGTGGTTCTGGTTCTTCTGAAGCCGAGATCAAAGAGTCAATCAGCTATGGTGTTATCAAAATGAACATCGATACTGATACTCAGTGGGCAACTTGGGACGGTATCCGTCAGTACGAAGCTGAAAACCATGATTACCTACAAGGTCAAATTGGTAACCCTACGGGTGAATCTGCGCCAAACAAGAAATACTACGATCCACGCGTATGGCTACGTGCTGGTCAAGCATCGATGGTTGCTCGTTTAGAGAAAGCCTTCGCTGACCTTAATGCGATCGACGTACTATAAGTTCATTTATCTGGACTAAGTGATGAACCCGCTCAATGAGCGGGTTTTTTTATGGCCGAGATTCAGACAAAATGACTGGCGGATTGTTAAAATATTGCTTAACCTCTAACAAGCTCATATCAATGCTTCCAAGTAACTATTTGTTTTGTCAGTGTTTACATAAAACTGACTTTGCAACATAACCAAAGTGAGATATTGTGCCAAAAAACTGACACTCTGCTGTCAGTCGTTTTTTGTCTTTGATGTTCAGTGGTAACAACAACATTCAAAATGATTTTATAAAGAGGAAATGCAATATGTCAGGTGAATCAATGGGCATCGAAGCTCCATTAGTCGATGGTTTAGCGCAAGCCAATACTTGGCTGACCAATAATTCAGATCTTTTGATACAATACGGCGTCAATATTATTTCCGCTATTCTGATCCTATTTATCGGTAACATTGTTGTTAAAGCTGTCGCTGGAAGTGTTGCCAAGGCTCTGAAAAAGAAAGACATGGACAAAGCAGTTGTTGAGTTTGTTCATGGTCTAGTCCGTTATACGCTATTTGTAGTGGTATTAATTGCCGCTTTAGGTCGCATTGGTGTGCAAACCGCTTCTGTTGTGGCCATTATCGGTGCGGCTGGATTGGCGGTTGGTTTAGCGCTACAAGGCTCCCTATCAAACTTTGCTGCGGGCGTGTTGATTGTGGCATTCCGCCCATTCAAATCCGGTGATTACGTGGAAGTGAGTGGTACTGCTGGATCGGTTGAATCGATTCAAATTTTTTCAACAGTACTGCGCACGCCTGACAATAAAATGGTGATTGTGCCTAATGGTTCGATCATCAGTGGCCCAATTGTTAACTATTCACGCCATGACACTCGTCGTATTGATTTGGTGATTGGTGTTTCTTATAAGTCCAATCTGCAAAAAACCAAGGAAGTGCTGGCTAAAGTAGTCGCGGCAGAGCCTCGTTTGTTGCAAGATCCTGCACCGACTATCGGTGTAATGGCCTTGGCCGATTCTTCAGTCAATTTTGTGGTTCGTCCTTGGGTGAAAACGACAGAGTATTGGGCTGTTTATTTTGATTTGTTACAAGCCATCAAAGAAGAGTTAGATAAAGAAGGTATTGAGATCCCATTCCCACAAATGGATGTTCATCTGAATAAAATGAATTAATTCATTTTCAATCAAGTGAAAAGGGCATGAAATGATTATTCAGTTCATGCCCTTTCTTTTTGTTGGTTATACACTTACACCAGATATTGAATTGCCAGCCCTTTTGCAAGGATAAAGGCGATGCTAAACATCATTGCAGCCACGGCCATGTCTATTCCTTTCTTCACGTTAGGCTTTGAGAGCGTCGGCCCCAGCTTCGCAGCACCAATTGATAAAGAATAAAACCATACAAAAGAGGCCATCATGGTTCCTAGCGCAAACGCGATGCGATCATGGCCTTCAAACTGACCACCAATCGATCCCAAAATCACAACCGTATCTAAGTATAAATGTGGGTTAAGCACAGTAACGGCTAACGCGCCCAAAATAACCGTTCGTTTACCACGTGCGATCACTTCGCCATCCGATTCATTAGTGCTTGTTGAAGTGAAGGCACTCCTTAAAGAAATAAATCCATAAAATGAGAGAAAAGCAACACCGCCTAAGGTAACCGAGGTCAGTAAGATTTCGTTACTTGAGAGTAGGGCACCGCCACCAAATATACCCAGAGAAATAAAAATCACATCCAGTAGACTACAGATGGTCGCCGTCGTTAAGTGGTGATTGCGCTTAATTCCTTGGTTTAGCACATAGGCATTTTGTGCACCAATAGGAATAATCATCGTTGCACCTAATCCAAAACCTTGTAGCAAAATCCACACATTCACAGCTCACCTCATCGTAATAATTCAATACAGTGAGCGCACAATAGCGAGAGTATAAAAATAAGTATAATTAATGATTTTAATATTATATTAGTAATACTAATAACCATAAAAAGGAGCCTAGGATGAGAGGGCTAGATTACAAATGGATTGAGGCATTAGATGCGGTACTGCAACAAGGAAGCTTTGAACGAGCCGCTGAAAATCTCTATATTTCACAATCGGCTATTTCTCAAAGAATCAAGCAACTAGAGAGATTTATCGCCCAACCGGTCCTGATTCGAGAGCAGCCACCAAGGCCAACGCTGGTGGGAAAAAAATTGCTAGGGTTGTATCGTAGGGTGTGTTTGCTTGAAAATGAACTGGTGCCTGAATTGATGAATGAGGAGAATACGCGGCCTGTTTCAATAGCTATTGCCACTAATGCGGACAGTTTGGCTACTTGGTTACTTCCTGCGTTATCGAATACGATGAAAACGCGGCAAGTTGAGTTGAACCTGACGGTTTTCGGTGAGTCACGTACGATCGAAAAAATTAAAAATGGCGAAGTAGCTGGCGCAATAAGCTTAGAATCGCAAGCCATTCCTGGTTGTCATGCTGACTACTTAGGCAGAATGGACTATGTGTGTGTTGCCAGCCCAGAGTTTTATCAGCGTTATTTCTCTCAAGGTGTGAACTTTCATACTTTAAAAAAAGCACCAGCGGTATCGTATGATCAGTATGATGATCTGCATAAAAAATATTTGCATGATCACTTCAATGTGCCAAGAGATGCCGTCATAAACCATACCGTGGGTAGTTCAGAAGCTTTTGTTAAATTAGCCCTATCCGGTGCGGCGTATTGTTTGATCCCCCGCTTACAGATAGCACAAGAGCTCGAAATAGGCACGCTTACCGACATTACACCAGGGTTCATTTTAACCAACCGTATTTATTGGCATCATTGGCAGTTAGAAACGGGAATATTACAGGAAATTTCTCAGGCCATCGTTCAATATGCTCGCCAAGTGTTGCCGCAATGACAAAAGTTCAACGTCAAAGTTGTGTCATTTCATAAGCTATTAACTGTGCTTATATAGAGTATCGCCTATGATGTATTCACCCATTTGAGTAAGGTAACTCCCATGAAATTAATGACAAGTGTAACGCTATTATCTGGATTGCTCAGTTTTGGTTCTATGGCGCAGGAAATGAATTTTCCTCATCTTTCAACGACAGGTTATGGTGAAGTCGTTGCGGCACCTGATATGGCTGAGTTTTCAGTTAAAGTGGTTGAATCGACGCTGACGGCGGAGCAGGCAAAAAGAGCGGTCGACAAAGTGGTAGAAGCATTTGTGGCGCGTTTGAAAGAATCCGGTGTGACTTCCCAACAAATATCGAGTTCAAATCTCTACCTTGCCCCTCAATATCACTACCCTAAGTCCGGCAAGCCTGAGTTAGTGGGTTATCAAGCAACAAGAAGTGTCACGGTTGAGGTTGAAGATTTAAGCCAGCTTAATCAATACCTTGATGTAGCGCTCGGTGAGGGCATTAACCAAGTCGACAATATTCAACTTAAAGTTCGGAATCAAGAGCAATACCAGCAACAAGCTCGGCTAGCGGCGATTCAAGATGCGAATATCAAAGCGCTATCATTGGCGGAAGGATTTAAGTTGAAATTAGGTGATGTGTGGCAGATAGACTACAACTCGCCCAGCGTGCAGCCGATTATGATGCGTGCCATGGCAATGGATGCAAAATCTGAATCTAATAGTTACCAAGACTCGACGCTTATTATTCGCGATAGGGTGGACGTAGTCTATCAATTAAACAACTAAGCCCTTACCTAAGCTACTGATTAATTAGTTAATTTAAAGTGGATAAAAACGAGCTTTTACTTCCATAAATTGATTGTATTATTAATCGGTAGCTTTTTGTTTTGTCTATTTTTTAAGATGCTATAATCCGCTCATCACTATTTAGGGTTAATATTTAGACAAGTCATGAGATACACAAAAATAATCAGCATCCTTCTCATCATTTGTTTCTTATTCAGCGCAATAGTGACTGGGTATTACTATCAGCGCTACCAAGAAGTGAAAGACAACGCAACGCAAAACACGGTAGCGGAGGCGTTTGATCAACTCAATGAAAGTGAGCGACAGTATCGGGGGTTGAAAGCTCAGGTCGGTTCCATTATTGATTTGCTTAGTCGAAGCCAAAGTTTGTATGAATTTATTTTTTCTCCTTCAGAGATAAACCGGCAGCATCTTGAAAATATATGGTCTTCTGTTGCTGAAAAGCAGACATGGTATAGTTCGATTACACTTTTGGATTTATCTGGGCATGAGCGACTCCGTATTGATCATTCTGCGGACAACCCTTTAGCCTCTAGTGCAAAAAATCTTCAAGACCTGTCACATCATGGCTATATTGCCTTTGCAGAAAACCTGTCAGAGGGAGAAGTGGGTGTATGGGGCATTGCATTGGCTAGTGCTCGAAGTGCTGCGGCTATACAGCCGATGCTATGTGTGATCACGCCAGTTACCGTATTAGGGGAACGAAAAGGCTATTTAGTCCTCAATGTTGATATTTGGTCACAATCCTCGCGTTTAAATCATGTCCGTGATCCACAATTAACTCCTGAGCTTATCGGCGATTCAGGTTTCTATTGGTCTTCCAACGATAAAACCAAATTATTTGGAGACTTATTACCGTCCAATCAATACGTGAATCTTGCACTTCTGCTACCGAAAACTTGGCAGCAGATGCAGACAACTCCTTCTGGCTATGTATTCGAAAATGGCAAGGTTACGGTTTATAAAACCCTTAAATTTGCTTCACTGAAACCTGTTTTTTTGATGATTCAACTCACCGATGAGCAACTAGAGCATCGAGCGAAGCGTGACGTCAACGATTTAATCAAAGAAGCTTTTTTTGTCTTCTTCGTTATACTCATTTTTGCGCTTCCCATGGTTTCCATGGCGTTGCATTACCATCATCGAAGTATTGAAAGCAAACTGGCAAGAGCGGCCTTGAATGGTATGTCTGCAGTGATGATCTCAGACAGAAAGCACAAAGTGATGATGGTTAATGGCGAATTTGAAAAGATTACAGGTTTGACTATTGACGAGATAAAAGGCAGTAACGCATTAAAGTTACTGCTCAGTCCAAATGGTATGGAGTTTATGCTCGAGGTGCTTGAAGAGGTATCGCAGCAACATTTCTGGGAAGGTGAAGTAGAAATGGTCAATACACAAGGTGAGACTCTAACCGCCATCATGAGAATTCAAGCGATTAAAGAGGCGACTAAAGTCAGTTATTACATCACCTCTTTAGTCGATATTACTCAGTACAAAGTCTTAGAAAACCGATTGCGAGAATTGAGTGAAAAAGATGCGTTAACTCAGCTATGGAATCGGCGTAAATTTGAAGCAGAATTGCAGCATCATACGCACATCATTCAACGTTATCCCGAAAGCCATCATGTTTGCCTCGTCTTAATTGATATTGATTACTTTAAACGAGTGAATGATGAACAAGGACATGATGAAGGTGATCGCGTCATTATTAAAGTTGGTGAGATTTTGAGCCAAACATTGCGTGCCACGGATTTTCTGGCACGTATTGGTGGTGAAGAGTTTGCGATTATTATGCCGCACACTTCTGTCGAAGAGGCGGAGATTGTCTTGAACCGCTTACGAGTCGCAGTAGAGGTAGAGCAAAGTCTTACCGTGACCATCAGCGCTGGTTTTACTGACTTAACCGCAGATGGTAAACGCTCGTATAAATGTGCTGACATTGCTTTATATGAGGCGAAAACCTTAGGACGAAATCGAATTTCACTGTGTAAAAGCAGTGATGATCTTGCTTAAGGCATACCACAAAGAGTGATGGGTTTGGCAAGTAAAACGTAAGCTAGAAACAGAAAAATCGGGGCAAGCCCCGATTTTTCTGTTTCTAGCTTACGTTTCTATTATAGAACGTGAACAGAAGCTGTGTTGGTTGTACCTGAGGCAACAAGTGCACCAGAAACCATCACTACGATGTCACCCTTCTTGCCTAGACCAGAAGCCAGTGCAATCTCTTTACCATTGATGTAGAACGCATCAGTGCTGTCGATAGTATCAACAACAACCGGTGTTACACCTTTAGTCAGAACAAGTTGAGCGGCCGTTTTCTTGTTAGTGGTTACGGCAATGATGTTCGCAGTTGGGAAGTACTTACGCACTGAACGAGCTGATTTACCCGCTTCAGTTGCGACCACGATAAGTGGAGCCGCCAATTTCTCAGCTGTATCTACCGCACCTTTACATACGGCTTCAGTAATGCGTAGGCGTGGGCTGTCTAAACGAGAACCCAACTCAGCTTGTAGAACGCGGTCTGTACGAGCACAGATTTGCGCCATGATAGTGACCGCTTCAACAGGGTATTTACCTTTTGCTGTTTCGCCAGAAAGCATCACTGCATCTGTACCATCCATTACCGCGTTGGCTACGTCGCCAGCTTCTGCGCGAGTTGGACGTGGGTTCTTGATCATTGAATCAAGCATTTGAGTTGCTGTGATAACCACTTTACGTGCGCGGTTACATTTTTCGATCATCATCTTCTGTGCAAAGATAACTTCTTCAGCAGGGATCTCAACACCTAGGTCGCCACGAGCAACCATGATACCGTCAGAAAGCTCAAGAATTTCGTCGAAGTTATCAACGCCTTCTTGGTTTTCAATTTTAGAGATGATTTGGATATCTGCGCCACCGTTTGCTGTTAGCAGTTCGCGGATTTCACGTACGTCGTCAGCTTTACGAATGAAAGAAGCAGCAACAAAATCAACGCCTTGCTCACAACCAAATTTAAGGTCTGCTTTATCTTTTTCAGAAAGAGCTGGAAGGTTCACTGAAACGTTAGGAAGGTTAACACCTTTGTTTTCACCTAGCGCGCCGTTGTTCAGCACTTTACATTTCACTTCAGTTTCTGTGGTTGCAATCACTTCCATTTCAATCAGGCCGTCATCAACCAAAATTTTGTTACCTACAGTAAGGTCTTTAGCAAAACCTAAGTAAGTCACGGCAACTTTATCTTTGTTACCTACAACGGTTGCATCAGTAGTGAAAGTGAAATCCTGGCCAGCCACGAGATCAACGTCATCACCATTTTCTAGTTTGATGGTACGGATTTCAGGACCTTTAGTGTCTAAAAGGATCGCAAGCTGTTTACCAGTGTTTTCCATTACTTTACGGAAGTTCGCAATACGAGTGCCGTGTTCTACGAAGTCACCGTGAGAGAAGTTCAAACGCATAACGTTCATGCCAGCATTCACTAGCTCAGTAAGCTTCTCTACAGATTCAGTTTTAGGGCCAATCGTACATACGATTTTGGTCTTTTTCATGGAAGGTTCTCTCCGGTAAATATGATTACAATTTGAAGTTGGTTGAGTGTTCTAGCGTCATCACAAGCGGCAATTTTTCTTATCTATTACCCAACAATATTGATGTGATTTTGTGACATTAGAGCTGAAAGTCTTTCAACAGTTTAGTCATTTTATGACCAAGCATTGTCGATTTTATAGCGTTATTTTGCCACTTATTGAGTTTAAATCGGTTAAGTTGCAAAAGAATAACAGTCAATTCTGTAATTTTTTTTCTTTTCGGCGCGAATTCTACCACCTAATGAGTTCAATATCACTGCCTAAGAATTGTCTTAGGACAAGGTTTTAGCGTGAATTATTAATTTTTTAGATCGAAATAAATAGACAATAAAGTTTCGATTCGATTAACATTGCTTTTGATTCGTAATCTTGAAGAAAAATATAAATGTCGAAACGAAATACACAACTGAGAAGACACACCATCGCTAACCTTGTGAATGAACAGGGTGAGGTCAGTGTTGATGCACTCTCTGCTCAGTTTGAAACCTCAGAGGTGACGATTAGAAAGGATTTGGCCTCTTTAGAGAAAAACGGTCAACTCTTACGCCGTTACGGTGGTGCGATTGCACTGCCTAAAGAGGTGGTCAATGATGAGTTTAATCCTAAAGTTTCGAATCGAAAGATAAAGCTGGCTAAAGCGGCGGCTAAGTTAATTCGAGACCACAATCGCATCGTTATTGACTGTGGTAGTACTACGGCAGCATTAATTCAGCAACTGAATGATAAACGCGGTTTGGTTGTGATGACCAACTCATTGCACGTAGCGAACGCCCTTAATGAACTAGAAAGTGAACCGACACTATTAATGACGGGCGGTACTTGGGATACCCATTCCGAGTCCTTTCAGGGCAAAGTGGCTGAATCGGTACTGCGTTCTTACGATTTTGACCAACTGTTTATTGGCGCTGACGGTATTGATCTTGAACGTGGCACCACCACCTTCAATGAACTGATTGGCCTGAGCAAAGTGATGGCCGAAGTCTCACGAGAAGTGATCGTGATGATCGAATCAGACAAAGTTGGCCGAAAAATTCCCAATCTTGAGCTCGCTTGGGAGCATATCGACGTGTTAGTGACCGATAACGATCTAACCGTTCAAGATGCCGCATTGATTGAATCGCACCAAGTGCGAGTGATCCGAGCTTAATTAACCCCTATTCAACCATTCCTAAATAAAGGCCTTCGCTTGCGGCTTTAGGGATGAAGCATAAATCTAAAATGGAGTAAAAACCTTATGTGTGGAATTGTCGGTGCAGTAGCACAACGAGATGTGGCTGAAATTTTAGTGGAAGGACTACGCCGCTTGGAATACCGCGGCTATGATTCAGCCGGTGTTGCTGTGGTGGATAGTGCGAGTCAATTAACGCGCGTTCGTCGTTTAGGCAAAGTGCAAGAGCTAGCCGATGCAGTCGAAAAACAACATGTTGCCGGAGGCACAGGCATTGCGCACACGCGCTGGGCGACACACGGTGAACCTTCCGAAATTAATGCTCACCCACACATGTCGGGCGATATTGCGGTTGTGCATAACGGCATTATCGAAAACCATGAAACGCTACGTGATGTTCTGCGTGAACGCGGCTACCTTTTTGAATCGCAAACCGATACTGAAGTGATTGCTCACCTTGTTGAGTGGGAATTGCGCACGGCCAGTTCGCTGCTTGAAGCGGTGCAAAAAACCGTTAAACAGCTCGATGGTGCTTACGGTACTGTGGTACTTGATCGCAAAGATCCAAGCCGTGTTGTGGTTGCTCGTTCCGGTAGCCCGATCGTGATCGGTTTCGGTGTTGGTGAGAATTTCTTAGCTTCAGACCAATTAGCTTTGCTGAATGTTACACGCCGCTTTATGTATCTTGAAGAGGGTGATGTCGCGGAAGTTACGCGCCGCGATGTGACTGTTTTTGCTGCAAACGGCGAACAAGTGACGCGTGAAATTAGCGAATCTAACGCAGAGCATGACGCTGGCGATAAAGGTAAATATCGTCATTTCATGCAAAAAGAGATCTTTGAACAGCCAACGGCATTGATTAACACCATGGAAGGCCGTATCACCAAAGACAGCGTAGTGACAGAAAGCATTGGCGTGAACGCTGCCGAAATTCTTAGCCAAGTGGAACACGTACAAATCGTCGCTTGCGGAACATCGTACAACGCAGGCATGACAGCGCGTTACTGGTTTGAAGCATTGGCAGGCGTGAGTTGCGATGTGGAAATTGCCTCTGAATTCCGCTATCGCAAATTTGTCACTCGTCCAAATAGCTTGTTGATCACGCTTTCTCAATCCGGTGAAACGGCAGATACCTTAGCCGCTTTGCGCTTGGCGAAAGAAAAAGGCTACATGGCCGCGATGACTATTTGTAACGTGGCGGGTTCTTCACTGGTTCGTGAATCTGACTTTGCATTCATGACTCGCGCCGGAACAGAGATTGGTGTGGCGTCAACCAAAGCCTTCACTACTCAGCTTGCAACCTTGTTAATGTTAGTGACCGCTCTTGGTAAACAAAAGCAGTGCATTAATAAAGAAAAAGAGGCTGAAATTGTCGAAGCGCTGCATGCACTGCCTGCGCAAATTAATGCCGCTCTTGCCTATGAAAAGCAGATCGAAGCACTGGCTGAAGATTTCGCAGATAAACACCACACCCTATTCTTAGGCCGTGGTGAGTTTTATCCTATCGCGCTTGAAGCATCATTAAAGCTGAAGGAAATCTCTTACATTCATGCTGAAGCATACGCGGCGGGCGAATTAAAGCACGGCCCATTAGCACTGATTGATGCTGATATGCCCGTTGTCGTGGTTGCGCCAAATAACGAGCTGTTAGAGAAGCTAAAATCGAACATTGAAGAAGTGCGTGCTCGTGGCGGTTTGCTGTATGTGTTTGCCGATCAAGACGCTGGCTTTGCGGCTGATGAAACAATGAAAATCATCACCATGCCACACGTGAGTGAAATTACCGCGCCGATCTACTACACCATTCCAATGCAGCTTCTTTCTTACTATGTTGCTTTGATCAAAGGTACGGATGTCGACCAACCTCGTAACCTTGCCAAAGCGGTCACAGTTGAGTGATACAAGGTGGTTAGAGCACATATTGTCGGAAGACAATATAGTTTGATCGTTTTTCTTTGCTCAAACACTTGGACGAGGTGATGAAAAACAAACACGCTTTTGCCACTTAATGCTTTAAAGTAGAAGCTCATAACGCTTTTGTTCCTCCCCCTTTTAGGGGGAGGGAATCAGTTTTGTGAGCGTTGGGAGTAAGCCATTTATGATAATGGATGCAGTTTGCTAAAACAGTTTTTGTCCCATTACGAGTTTGCGTAACAAAATGATGCTCTTCCTTCGCAGAATATTGTCCGATTCATGCCTAATGACTGACCATTCCAAACTGATGCGTACTTTCTAATAATGTCGTTAGTCATACCGCGTATGCTAAGCAGCCTAAATTTGCATATCATTTCGATTAGCAAAGCCTCTGCCTCTAAAGAAGTGGTTTAGGTGAAGTCTTTAACGGAACTTATTCTGCTTCCTA
The DNA here is from genome assembly GCF_963865925.1 of Vibrio sp. ZOR0018. NCBI lineage: Bacteria > Pseudomonadati > Pseudomonadota > Gammaproteobacteria > Vibrionales > Vibrionaceae > Vibrio > Vibrio sp. ZOR0018. Next base: position 18,285 of record NZ_CAWMCN010000163.1, read on the forward strand.
TAGACTTTTATCTAAATTTGCGTGGCGCTGTAAATGTTCAATAAATATCGGGATCTTTTTTGCCAAGTGTTTTCTGGAAGAGTAAAAGAGATATAAAACCAAATCTTCAGGCTCGTACTCCATTTTTATTATTTCCAGAGAACCTACCTCTATCTCATTACGACAAGATTCGGTTGGCAATATCGCGAACCCCAAACCAGCTAACGCACCTAATTTAGCTAGATGTCCACTATTGACTTTAAATGAAGACTTTACCTTTTGGGTTGTCAGCTCACCTTTAGTGTTTTTAAATACCCACGGTGTCCCGTTTAACGCCGTAAAACTACTTATACAAGCAACATGTTTCAAATCGGTAATCTGGAAAGGTCTTCGCGTAGTCTGAAGGAATGTGGGAGATGCCACCACCGCACTTGGCCAACATTTAACCTTCTTCGCGACCCAATTAGTGTCTTCGAGGCTTCCTCGATGAAAGCTTAAAATGATGTCAAACCGATCAAACAAATCCTCTTTAGGGCTAAGACTCGTATCGCAACATAATGAAATTGAGGGATGTTGAGTACAAAACGAAACCACTGCTTGGGCTAAAGCTGGTGCATCAGGCATCAAAACTCTCAGTTGACCCATGACTTCATGGGAGTGCAGTGTCACTTCCTCAAGAGCATCATTAAGTTTGTCTAGCAACGGCTGTGTGCGTAAGTAAAGATGTTCTCCTGCGTCTGTCGGAGCGATTCGGCGTGTGGTTCTGTCAAATAGTCTTATATCTAGCCGTTCTTCGAGTAAAGCGATATGGCGACTGACATTTGATGTCGGTAAAGATAGAAATTCCGCGGCTCGTTTAAAGCTTTTGTTCTCATAAACGCAGTGAAAACTTTTTAGCCACTGCTGATCAATCTTATCAAGCATCTCATTTAATCCCATTAAGTTGGATTATCAAACCCATTTAAACCACTTTATTACCAGAAGTTGGCTTATACAATGTTCCTCACTAAGTTACCTAGTGAGGCATCCCATGAGTTGGTTAGAAAGGTTAATAGATAAGAAGAAGATCATCAGTACACATAAAGCGCCGATTCCCGAGGGAGTATGGATTAAATGTCCGTCCTGTGACCAGATCTTGTACCGTATAGCCCTCGAGGGAAATTTAGATGTGTGCCCAAAATGCGATCACCATATGAGGATGTCAGCTCGCCGCCGATTAGATAGCTTTTTGGATAAAGCAGAGCGAATTGAGATTGCCAATGAATATGAGCCGAAAGATTTGCTGAATTTTAAGGATCTAAAACGCTACAAGGAACGTCTTGTTCTCGCCCAGAAAAGTACAGGAGAAAAAGATGCGTTAATTGCAATGAAAGGAAAACTAATGGGCTTACCTATTGTGGCCTGTGCATTCGAATTCTCTTTTATGGCTGGTTCAATGGGGGCAGTGGTAGGCGCACGCTTCGTTAAGGCTATTAATACGGCTATTGATGCAAATTGTGGATTGGTATGCTTTTCTGCTTGTGGGGGCGCTCGAATGCAAGAATCACTCATCGCATTGATGCAGATGGCTAAAACCAGTGCTGCCTTGAATCAGTTATCAATGGCTAGGTTACCCTACATATCTGTGCTGACCGATCAAACTTATGGGGGGGTATCTGCAAGTATCGCCATGTTGGGTGATATTAACATTGGTGAGCCGAAAGCAAGGATCGGATTTGCAGGACGCCGAGTTATTGAACAAACCGTTCGAGAGAAACTACCAGAGGACTTTCAGCAAAGTGAATTCCTCTTAGAACATGGTGCTCTAGATATGATTGTGGATAGACGTGAGATGCGCAAACGAATTGGTGGACTGGTCGCTAAAATGACCAATACCACTATTCCACTGGATGTATAGTTTATAGGCTCAGTTATGCTCTAGAGCGGAAGTTGATAAACGTTCTGTACCTCCCCCCTTGAAGGGGAGGGAATCAGTTTTGTGAGCGTTGGGAGCATGCCATTTTTAATTTGAAAGCGCCCCTGATAGTGCTATCCAATATGCGAAACTCAGCTCTGTTTTCTTCAAAAGGAGTGCTAGGTTGGGGGAGTGTGTTATAGGGATACCTCCCCTTAAAAAGAGGAGGTATAAACAACCCGAATAACAGAGTTAAAGCGTGTGATGGGTGAGGTATTCGTATGCTTCTTTGGTGCCCATGTAGCGGCTTAAGCTGCGCACCGGAACGTTGCGTAAATCGACCACAATCAAGCCATCTAACGAATCATTAAAATCAGGGTCTACGTTAAAACTGACTAACTTGCCATTTAAACCGAGGTATTGACGCAGTAGCACTGGTACGCTTTTCCCTTCATCCAACCGGGCAATCACTTTTGAAAGCAGCTGTAAATCAGCCAATGCACTCAGCAAACTGGCATTCCAAGGAGCTTGTTGCTTGGGGAGTGGGTTACTTGCCTCTACCAAATGGGCGTGTTGGTTATTGTAGTAGTGCTGCGTCATTGTATCGGCTAATAAACGGCGCGCACTTTCACTGTAATCATTGCTGATACTTACGGGTCCAAATAGGTGCGTATAGTGCGGGTTTCGGTGCACATAGGTTGCGATTCCCTTCCAAAGCAGCAATAGCGGAGCCATACTTTTTTGATACTCGATGTCGACGACTGAACGCCCCATTTCAATTGCATTACCTATGGTATTGAGAAAGCGGTGGTTATACTGAAACAGCGTTCGTGAGTACAAACCTGCAATACCGCTTATAGGCACAATACGGTCGACTAAGCCTAAACGGTAAGCTCCGACTAATTTCTGCGCTTCGCGATCCCAAATGAATAGATGCAGGTAGTTGCGATCGTATTGATCGATATCGAGCTCGGTGCCAGTGCCTTCACCTACCAGCCTGAAATTGTGCTCTCGCACTCGTCCTATTTCGTGCAGTAACGAGGGAATGTTTTCTGCGCTGGTACAATACACATCGAATTCGTTATGCCTTAATAGATGATCAGAAAAAGAAAGCTGCTCAATATCGTGTAACAAAGCGCTTAGGGGGAGCCGCTGTGCAATGGGTTGTAACGGCTCATCATTGGTTTTATTGCGCTTGGTTGGGTTGATGTGACTTAAAAGGTAGGTGTTGAGCCTTAAATAGCTGACCAGCGTCTCATCACACAGATGTTGGATTTCTTTATGATTGATCGCATCGCCAATGGCGATTTCGATACGCTGATGCTTTTTATTGAGCAGTTCACGGCCCAACATTAACGTTCTTAGTAGCGGGTGAATTTTTCCGGCCATGTAAAAGCGTTTCGAATTTTGCCCGTTGATGAACACAGGTAACGCCGTCGCTTGATGCTTTTGTATCAGTCGGCTGACTGAACGGCTCCACTGTTTGTCTTCCAGTTTCTGCGTTTTACTATCAACCAATTGTGACACTTCGCCCGCAGGAAACATCAATAGCAGCCCTCCTTGAGCAAGGTGTTTATTGGCGGCTCTCAAGGCTTGCATATTCGCTTTTTGCGCGGCTTTGTCTTCAAAAACATCCACACCAATGAACAGCGAATCTAACTCTGGTACGGTTTTTAAATAGTGATTGGCTAATATCTGCACGTCTGAGCGAATTGAAAGCAGCATCTCAGCCAGAATAACGCCTTCCACACAACCAAGTGGGTGATTTGCAACAACGACTGTCGCGCCTTGAGTGGGAACTTGAGCTAATGATCCTTTCACCACTTGGTAGTTAATACCCAATACCTCTAACGTAAAACGCAAAAATGTTGCGGTATCGCAATGGGGTGGGCGTTGTGCATAAAACTTATCTAAACGAGTTAGGCCTGTCGCCCACTCAGTGAAGTGTTCGCCTAGTCCAAACGGCGTTTTTCTCGGTAATTTAAAAGGGCTTATCGTGAGCATAGCAACCTCGCATTTTATGCTTTGTGCTTATGCTAGAGAGGGAAGATGACAATCTGGCTGCGATTAAGTGAGTAATTGATGGCTGTTTTTTTACAGTTTAATGAAATCCGTCTCAAACTGGAGATAAATTAGAATCTTGGATGCAACAATGATTTTTTAGTAAAACTAAATAATTTATTGCTCACAAAATGAAGCAAATTTGTGTTGATGCGACATTTTTGGTGTTAGCTTGTAATGGCTGTAAAAAATATAAAAATGTCAATTGAACCTTTGTTTTGCTGATCTGGAATAGACGGGAGCTTCGTGCTCCCGTTGCTGTTTTTAGCGCGAGGTTGCTTATTTCTTTTCTTCTTTATTTTGCCTTGCTACCAATCCAGCCATTTAAAAAGAGACTTTACCGCGCAATGATTTATTGGCCGCTATCCGTTTTTTCTCGTCAACTCGCCGACGTTGAGAACTTTTTGTCGGTTTGGTTGCCCGGCGCGGTTTTTCTATCACCATCGCAGAAAGAATAATTTCTTTGAGACGTTTGAGTGCATCTTCTTTATTCAGCTCTTGGGTGCGGTGAGATTGCGCTTTGAGGACAATAACGCCCTCTTTGGTCATTCTGGAATCTGGTCTTTCGAGTAATTTTTGTTTGTAGATGTCCGGTAACGTTGAGCGTCTGATGTCAAAACGTAAGTGGATCGCACTGGAGACTTTATTGACGTTTTGCCCGCCATTTCCGGCTGCACGAATCGCAGTAAGTTCGATTTCCCAGTCTGCCAGTTCAATAGTGTTGGATAGTTTGAGCATACAACCAAAGTAAAAATGTGTTCAATCCGCATTCTAGTGGAGGTGGCCCAGGTTATCTACCGCAGATTGTGGCTAGATTAGGAAAAGCGATACAGAGTGACGTATTGCGAAATCGCAGCGAAAACTTGCTTGATACGAGCAAGTTTCTACCCGGACGAGCAAGTTCTTGCTCGAAAATGAAAGCTTATAATCTAATTGATTGAAATTTAACTATTTTTGTTTTGGCATCCCCTTTGCTTTAAGAAACATTACATAACGCGATGCAATTTCCATCGCTTTTTCTTACTGAATAAGGATTAAGTCATGCCAACTCCATGTTATATCTCTATCGAAGGCGAAACTCAGGGTCTCATCACTGCAGGCGCTCTTTCTACTGACTCTATCGGCGATGCTTTCGTTGAAGGTCATGAAGATCAAATGTTGGTTCAAATGTTTGACCACGTTGTGACAGTACCGACTGACCCACAATCAGGTCAGCCTTCTGGTCAACGTGTTCACAAACCATTCAAATTCACCGTTGCGCTAAATAAAGCGGTTCCTCTTCTTTATAACGCGTTGGCGTCTGGCGAGAAGATGAAATCGGTTGAGCTAAAATGGTACCGCACTTCTATCGAAGGTAAACAAGAGAACTTCTTCACCACTAAACTTGAAAGCGCGTCTATCGTGGACATTCATTGCGAAATGCCACACTGCCAAGATCCTGCGAACGGCGACTTCACGCAAAACGTTACGGTTTCTATGTCTTACCGTAAAATCCTGTGGGATCACGTGAACGCGGGTACTTCAGGTTCAGATGATTGGCGCAAACCAGTAGAAGCGTAAGCTTTGATTTGGGTGGCTGGCTGATGTTGCGTAAGCAAAGCCAATCCGGCCAGCCACCTTTTTTAGCCTTAAGCAAAGTGCATTCAATGAGTGTGACTTGCTTAAGGCTTTGCTGTTTCTAGTGTAAAGAGGATGGAAGATGGCCACGCTGAATTTTACGTTAAAGGTTGACGGGCTCGCCGACGATGCATTTGTGGTGCGAGAATACCAAGGACAAGAATCCTTATCGGAGAGTGTGCTGGCTAATGGCGAGCCTTGTTATGGGTTTCGTTACCACATTGAGCTCGCAAGCCGTCAATCAACTTTGAGTGCAATCGATGTCGTCGACAAAACGGCTCAGCTAACGGTTTTTCGTAATGGCGGTGTGGTGCAGCGCGTGCATGGCATCGTGCGCCAGTTTAGTAAAGGCGATATTGGTCATCATCACACCTTTTACTCACTCACTTTAGTGCCTGCATTAGAGCGCTTGTCGCTGCGCCAAAATAGCCGCATCTTCCAGCTTAAAACCGTACCTGAAATTCTTTCCATTGTGCTACAAGAGATGGGCATTGACGACTACGCCTTCGCACTTAAACGAGAATGTCTTCAGCGCGAATTCTGCGTACAGTACCGTGAAACCGATATCCACTTTTTACACCGCTTAGCCGCCGAAGAGGGTTTGGTCTATCACCTCCTACATGAAGAAGGTAAACACACCCTCATTTTCAGTGACGACAGTCAAAGCTTAACGAAGCTCGATACGCCGATCCCTTACAATGTGCTGTCCGGTGGTATCGTTGATACGCCTTACATTTCCAACTTAATCAGCCATACGCAATCGCAAGTGGCGGAAAGCCAATTGGCGGATTACAGCTTTAAAAAACCGACTTACGGTTTTAAGCAAAGTGCACTCGGCACCGCGATGGATTACCAGCAGACCCACTATGAACATTTTGATTTCCCGGGCCGATTTAAAGACGATGAGAGCGGTAAAGCGTTTAACCAAATTCGTTTAGAGTATCTAAGAAGGCAGGCGAGTACCGCACAAGGCCAAAGCAATGAAGCGCGTTTGCAAGCCGGAACCCTGTTTGATTTGGCCGAACATTTAGACGACAGCGTGAACCGAGATTGGGTTGTGGTGCAAGTAAACCATCAAGGCCGGCAGCCGCAAGCATTAGAAGAATCTTGCGGTAGCGGTGCAACAACCTACAGTAATCAATTTACCTTGATCCCGGCCGATGTAACGTGGCGTGCAACACCGCACACCAAGCCGCAAGTGGATGGCCCATGCATCGCCCATGTGGTTGGCCCCGATGGCGAAGAGATCTTCTGCGATGAGTATGGCCGCGTTAAACTGCATTTCCCATGGGACAGATATTCTAACGGCGATGAACACAGTTCATGTTGGGTGAGGGTGTCGCAAGGTTGGACAGGCAGCCAATATGGCATGATGGCTATCCCAAGAATTGGCCATGAAGTGATAGTCGATTTTTTAAATGGCGATCCGGATCAACCCATAGTCACGGGCCGCGCTTATCACGCCACCAATAAAGCGCCCTACACACTGCCAGATAACAAAACTAAAACCGTACTGCGCAGTGAAACGCATCAAGGTGAAGGCTTTAATGAGCTGAGTTTTGAAGACCAAGCAGGGCAAGAGAAAATCTACCTGCACGCGCAAAAAGACTATGAAGCGCTAGTGCTTAATGATGCCACCACCCACATCAAACACGATAAACACCTGACAGTGGATAACGACCAGTTCAGCCACATCAAAAATAACCAACACCTAACGGTCGAGGGCGAAAGCCGTCAGAAAATAGCGTTAGATCATAGCCTTGAAGTGGGTGGTTCACTGCACCAAAAAATCGGTGAAAAAACGGTTTTTGATTCAGGTAATGAAGTGCACCTTAAAGCAGGCAATAAGTTGGTGTTAGATGCGGGTAATGAGATCACCATCAGAGCTGCGGGTAGTTTTATCAAAGTGGATGGTGGCGGTGTGCACCTAGTCGGGCCTGCGATCAACCTTAACTCCGGCGGCAGCGCAGGCAGCGGCTCGGGTTATGGCGGTGTTGTAGCGGCGTTGCCGAATCAAATGATTGCTGCACCGCCAGCACCAAACCCATTGCCATTACAACTATCAGCAGCAACCATGTCCACATTGTCTATTGCGAATGTGCCCATGGCAAAAATGTGTCAAAAACAAAGTGATGGGTCATGTCCTCGAGAAGATTGTCCGTGCGAACGAGGTGCCTCATGAATCAACCCAAGGCTGTTAATTATTGGTTAGTGGTTGATACCATTCGTATTCCTGATGCGATTGATGTTCTTACTAGGAATATGGCTGTTCAGCAGGCGATTGTATTATTTGCTGGTTCAGATTTTGATTATTTGAATGACCAAAGCCCATTAGTTGTTAATTTGGGTAGCGATAAGACAGCATTAGATAAATGGTTAACGCTGCCTTACTTCGATTCAAGCTCGGTTATTTTTGAGCTTGATGCGAGTCAAGATGGCTCTGCATTTAGTGAGCATTTACAGTCATTACTCCAAGTTAAGATCGACAATAAAGCCTGCTTTTTGCGTTTTTATACCAATGTCTTTTGGAATCAGGCTGCATCGCAACTTAATGACATCGATATTGAGACCCTTTTAGGTTCAGCTCAAGCCATTCATTGGGTTAATCATGCACGTCAACGGCAAACGCTTCATCATTCACCTATTCAGCCAGAGCAAAGCCAACCTGCTACTCTGACCTCTCCTATCTTTAAGCAGTGGGTATAAACATGTCCAATAATGCCTATACGATTTTAAAAAATGATTGCTTAAGCTTACTTGCTCAGCGTTTCAATATTTCTATCGATGAGTTAATCAAACTTAACAGCGAACAAATTAAAGATCCCAATCTGATTTATGAAGGTAACGTTTTAAAACTGCCGTCAGATCTAACCAAGCCAATTGAATTTGACGGTTCGCGTATTGAATTGGTTGAGCCGCCAACGGTTGTGAACGGTGGAAATGATACGTGTCAATCGCCCAAGGAATACGAGGATATTTTGTATGTTCCTGCTCATCCTAAAACGGGTAAAAAAGCTTGGTATGCGCTGACTAAGCAAGCAAAAGAAAAAGTTGAGGAAGAGAGGGCGCACATGGCGCAAGCCATTGTTGAGAATGATTCAGAAGCTACGATGAAGAACCTCAATAAGTTGGGGTTGATCTCAAAGTTTGCCGCCAAAGTTCACGAACAGTTTATGACGTCAGATGATGCTGAAAAATATCAGGCACTGCTGCTTGCCAAGCTGGTGATTAAAAATGAAGCATTCAGAGTTGATGGGACCAATCCGAATGATTATCTGATCACAGTGGCTAGGCTGATTGGCGTGTCGCTGGAAGAAACTCGTGAGAAGTTATCTAATCGAGAGCAAGCAAAAAACACCCATTTATACTACGGAAAATTCGGCTCTTTATATCGGCCATCACCAGAAGGTCCTTTGTTCGAAAAAAATATTAATCAACAGTTACGGACACTGGTGATTAAAAAAATTGAAAAAGAGGTCGAAAGCCTAGAAAAAGCCGCTGAAAAAGCGGCAAAAAATCATGTTGCAGATGATGGCAGCAAGTTTATTTATGATAAAAAACTCGAATATTTTACCAGTAGCCACCAAAAGAACTTGGCATCTTGGATACAGCAAGTGCACCTAAACCGTGATAAATCAGATCAAGAATTGCTTCGCAGCAGTTATCAACAGTCTCGTGCTTATTTAAAGCAGTGGCCAACACAGTTGCAGCAAGCTTTAGAGCAACGCTCTCGCATGTCTACGCTCGATAGTAAAGAGCAGCAAGCATTTCTTGATAAACAAAAGCTGTTTGTGTGTGCGATAAACTTAAAAAACATCAACCATTATGGCTTAGTCGTTAAAGAGCAATGTCTAACCTTAGACCAATTAGAAGGTGAGTCAGGCGTAGCTTGTGGTCCCGAAGCATTAAAAAAAGTGAAGAAATGGCGAGAATCGGGGGATGCCTTAGACATCATCAATGACAGTCAATTGATCGAGGCGTTATATAAGGAAACCGCAGGTGATAAATTTGACAATGATAGTTTGGACGCCAATCTCGATAGAATTATTAAAGGACCTGCGGCGTGGTCTTACTTCACGGCAAAAGCACTGATCGCGGTCGTTGACGCCACGGTTATTAAGCACAAAAAAGCACTGTCACAACTCCTTGGCACTAGCAGTTCAACACCTATTGATGAACTTTTTAGGCAATTACTTTGGGTTAAAAAAATCGCTTTAGCTCGGTTAAATTACCTAAAATCTCAGGCTCAAAAAAAGGCAGCACAAGGCGCTGATGGATTAGTGTTTACTTTGGGTAACGCGAGCCAGATGCCGCCAGCTCTTACCTTGTTATGGGATGAAACTACATTTAAACCCAAGGAAAAGCATAAGTCAGGCTTTATCAATAAAGCCGGAACCAACGATATTCAAGCGGTGGAGTGCTGTTTGCTCTCAGATGGTAAAGTATTTTACATCCGAGGCCCACACTGGTTAATACCTGAAACTAATGAAGATCCACTGTCTGCCTTAGCTGCGGGGCACGTTCGAGTCATTACTGAAAAAATTACCTTCAATTCGCCACAATCGAATGGACAAAACATTGTAGAAGCAGGGTCTGTGCAGGACGCGCTCAACGCGCTCACCAAGCCTGAAAGTACAGTAGATTTAATGCCATTAAAAGCCAGTGCTGAGTTTGATACTGTTTTTTGGCAAGATAGCTATCATTACCAAGGCGGTATTGGTCCGAATGGTGAAACGTCCGCCTATTCTGTTGACGCTGGAGCGCAGTTGCTGCGTTTATCAACCAAGGCGGAGACCGAACTTAATACCCCTTTAAGCTCCTATCCAGATTTTATTAAAAAACGAGGTGATATCGATATCGGCGGCTCAGAAGCCATCTCGGCTCAATTTACCGCCCTGCAAGGTCAGCTCAGTTTTTCATTTTGGCTCCCGCTTGTACCAGAAAATAAAATGGTGAAGGAAGAGCAGGTCGAAAAAGTGAAAGGGCATGGGGTTAACTTAACTTATATCGATAAATACGATCATGAACATACATATAAAGCAGGTGACCTGCGGGTTTGTATTGCGGGTTCAGTTTATGGTCTGGCGGCCGCTTCATGCCAATTGAGTGCTAAGTTGGCAATCGGCCCGAGTGATGTGAGTGAAGGTTTTGGCATTAAAGGCAGCACGGTAGGGCTGTTTGATCCCAATATCTATAATGGTTATGCTCTGCCCGGAGCGAACTTAGCAAGTGCGGGAGCTGCTGGCTATGCAGGGGAAGCCGCTGTTTCTGTTGATGCGTTTGCCGGAGTAGAAGCAGGTGGCACTTTAGGTGCTACGGTTTACTGGGCCCCTCCAGAGGCTAAGTGTGTTACGCAGAGTAAAGGACCAAAGGCACCGAAAAAATTAGGTTCGATTGATGGCAAGCTGTCTGGTTCATTTGGCGCAGGCTATCATGCTGAGTTTCGTTTACTGTTTCAAGGTGGAGTTATCATCTTAGTGGCTTCAGCAGGCTTAGTGGTTGGGCCCGGTTGTAGTGGTAAAGTGGCGATTAATCTGGATGCCAACGCAGTCGATGAGTTTATTGGCTGCTTGCTTGGGGTATTAAAACAGAGCCATTTCCGCCGCCTAGCGATTTTTGGAGAAGCGGATGCCAATGGAGTCAACGATAGTTTTAACGAACTCAATAACCTAATGACCATTGGTTTAGCCTTAGGTTTACCTTTGGTGCAGGTGCTACTTATGCCGGTGACTGTATTGGCTGATTATAAGCAACAGGTACTGAGTAAAGAATATGCGCCGTTTTTAGCCAAACGTATAAACACGGTAGATCAAATAGAAAAAGAAAGAATGAGAGTTTGGCTTATAAAGTTACCTCCTGAAACGATTTGCAATATTTTAGGCAGTTTAGTTCAAGGTCAATCCAGAATTGAGCATGAAGCGAATCAACTTCAAGCACAAGCAATCGTACAAATTATGCAATGGCTAGAAGCTGATGAGAGTGTTGGTGAGGAAGCCAACCAGAGACAGTGGAAAGAAACCTTGATTGCGATGGGGAAACTTCCCGCAGGCAAAAAAGACCATCAGGTCGAATGGCAAACCTATCAAGCGCAGTGGCTTAGATTGGCAAGGTTTGTGACAGCTTCTGACTTAAGTAGGGATAAGGGAATTTCTGAAGATTTTGATAAAGCGAGTAAAACGCTTTGCAAAAATATGGTGCTAACTCGTTATGATGAATCGTACCAAAGCGGTCTGTTAGTGGGAATTAAAAAGCCAACCCAGTATTTTGCTTATCCGATCGGTGTTGTGCAAAATCCGGAGGTAGGCCAAAAAGTGCAAGTATGGCAAGACGCAGAGTTTCATAGTGAGCTAGTGAAAAAGAATGAAATCATTATTAATTGGAGTATTTATGACGCTTTATTTTAATCGGCTTGTCCGTATTGTCTTGCTGCTGAGCGTTATGGTTGGGCTGGTTGCTTGCAAGCCTAATCCACAAGATGATATTGCCCTATTTCAACCATTTATTACCGAGAATATTAATAAAAAATCAGATGATCCTTATATTTCGAGCACTGTAAAGCCTGGAGATAAGATGTACGATTATTTAATCAGATTGCAGCATGGCTCTGTTAACCCTGAGATATTAAGACCTTTGATTGAGCAAGGGGACACTGATGCCATGGTGTGGTATGCCAGAATAAATTTAATGAGCATTCAGAAGAGGGGAGAAGTTATTTCATTACTACAGAAATCACTACTTGAGGGCAACCCTTATGCTGCATTAGAGCTATCCGAGAAGGGAGAAAGTTGTGCTTACTTAGGCAATGTAAAGTTAGATCAGCAAGTGGCGGAGTTGCTCGGTAATAAATCATCCTCTGAGGCTAATATCTGTAATGAAGATAATATGAATCTTGCGATTAAGGGTTTTCAACAACTCGCTGAGCAAGGCGATCTGCGCGCTCAATATTTTTTACTAAAACAGCAACAGTTAGAACAATCGAAAGAAACTAGAGCTCAGTATATTCAAGAGGTGATTCGCTTTTCTCAAGCACATTATTACCAACCGTTGATGGATTATGTCAATACCATCTTAGTTCGCCCACAGGGTAAAGATAAGTACGAAGCTAAAACACCAGAGCAGTACCAGTTAGCCATCGATTTGTTAACTATTTCGGCTAATCATAATTATATTCCCGCTGTAAATGACTTGGCCTTTTTCTTAAAGGAAACTGCACAGGAAGAGAGTGAAAGATTGAGAGGTTTAGGTTTAAACCTTGGTTCTACAAGTGCAGTGAAATATAAATACCATCGTTCTAATGAAGGGAGTGAGGATGAATATTTCTATAATGCTCTCTATAAAGAATTGTCTGGAGGATATATGTTTAGTTCCCGTAATTTTAATGAAGAAGAAAAGGCAAAGATAAATAAAAACGTTAAGTTATTCATGAGTGACATAACGCCAATGGTTTATATCGATGGTTTTACTAGCCGTGATGACTGGGTGGATTAGTTGCTAAGGCGAATACTTTAGCCGATATAATACGGCATAAACTACCTAAGCCCTTAGGGTAAAAACAACATCGCAACAAGCTTAGTCAACGAATCTGATAAGGAGCAAATCAATGGCAAATGGTGCATTAGTAGGAGATATCGGATCCGATCATGATGGTTTTCCTCCTACGCCGATCACCGCTGGGTCACCGACGGTAAAAATTGATGGCAAAGCGGTGGCAAGGCAGGGCGACCCGCTAGAGCCTCATGACAAGCCGAAAAACCCAAGCCACCCGCGTGCAATTAAAGGGGGCTCGGGTAGCGTTATGATTGATGGCAAGCCCGCCGCGCGAGTAGGCGATGCAGTCGACTGTGGTGGCGTAATTATTGGTGGCTCATCGGTCAATATTGGTTAAGGTTGTAGCCCATTTAATCAATAAAGCGGCGCTTCAAACCTTGAGTGCCGCTTTATTGTGTTAAGCGCAGCAGCTTTAGCACCAGTGAGCCAGCGTTATCCCTCTTTATGAAAAGAAATTCTACGGCCAGAAACGGAGCGAACAATGATCCGCCATATCTTATTAATCAAATTCAAACCACAAGCTCAGCCTGCCGACATTCAACAGCTCAAGTCGCTGTTTGAAGCCATGCCAGAGAAAATCGAGGGGGTCTCCGCTGTTGAGTGGGGCGTGAACGACAGCCCTGAAGGTAAAAACCAAGGTTATACTCACAGCGTTTTAATGACATTTACCGATGAGCAAGCACGCCAAAATTATCTACCTCATCCAGAGCATAACGCGCTAAAGGATATCTTTCGTCCTTTGCTCGAAGAGATCATCGTTTTCGATTATTCGATTTAGTCAAAGCCAGTAAAATCTAGACGGTGTTTATCTCTACTCCATCGCTAGGATTCAAGCCTGAAAGTTGAGATGCCGTCTATCGAACTTTACTTGTTAATGATCGTCCTTATTCCGTTAAAGTATAGACTTATCAATATCTTGTGAGTTTCTATTCACCATTGTATCAATGGTGCTTAGATCAAATTTTCAGTACAAAGCATTCACAATAGTGAGATGAATGTATAGTTTTATTGTTGTTGTGAATGATTTTCATTGTATTGCGTTTTATCTTTTTGGTCGCTTTCTAAGCGCATTAAATAGGATGTAATAAAATGAATAAAGGATACAAATATTCTGCTCTTGCTGCAGCAATACTCGTTTCAGCATCGGTTTCGGCAAACGTCAGTGTGGAACCCACCCCAATTAATTCGCCTTTTATTAAAGATATAAAAGGTAATATTGTTGAAGACTATACTCCACAAGCTACCCAGCCTCGTTTGTTTTTCATGCGTATGATTGGGAGTTCTGAACAGCGTGGGGATTGGTTTAATCTCTCGGCTAACTATTCCTCTATCCAAGGGGTTGGATCGGATTATGTGTATGAATCCTTGATGCCCCCTCTTAAACCTCAGCCTGTTATCGTGGCGGTGTTAGATTCGGGCGTGGACATTGAACACGAAGATCTAAAGAACAAGTTATGGGTTAATGCGGGAGAAATTCCAAACAATGGCATTGATGATGATGGTAATGGCTATATTGATGATGTGTATGGTTGGAATTTCTTAGGTAACTCGCTTGGTATCAATGTGGATTACGATACATTAGAGCTGACGCGTGAGTACAAAAAATACCTGGATTTATTAGAAGGCAATGATTGGATACCTGAGCAAAAACGTGCTTACTACCAAGCAATAGAAACGGAATATCTAGCCGAGGTTCAGAGTAACCAAATCCTGCTCGCGCAGGTCACTGAAGCTATTGCGCAAGCGAATCAATATAAATCGCAAATCTTAGCCCTGACTCAGCATAAAGATTTTACGGCCGGAGGTTTGCTCATTTTACTGTCACATCCGAACCCTGAAGTTGTCTCCGCTGCTCAAGCTTTGTTGGCACTATTCGACGACTGGTATTCGTTTGACTACCTCGAGTCAAGACGAAGCCGATATCAAGATGCGTTGGATTACTACTACAACCTTGAGTTTGATCCTCGTGCTGATATCGTTTTAGATGACATCAGCAATCCTTGGGAAAAGGGGTATGGAAATAATGATGTAAAAGGGCCTGATGCATCACACGGTACGCATGTGGCGGGAATTATTGCGGCAGAGCGTCGCAATGGTATCGGTATTGACGGCTTATCTGAAGATGTGAAAATCATGTCGTTGCGTATGGTGCCCAATGGTGATGAGCGCGATAAAGACATTGCCAACGCTGTGCGTTATGCGGTGGATAATGGCGCAAAAATCATCAACATGAGTTTTGGTAAAAGCTATTCACCACGTAAATTTGTAGTTGACCACGCGTTTCGTTATGCGGCCAGCAAAGGTGTGTTAATCATCCATTCTGCAGGCAATAGCCAAAGTGATAATGATAGTAAACCAAGCTTCCCTAATCGTTTTGCCGATACTTACGAATCGTCACCTATTTCAACTTGGATAGACGTAGGTGCATCAGCGAAATACGCGAATGAAGATTTTGTCGCCAGTTTTAGTAATTATGGCCAAAAATCGGTTGATATCTTTGCACCCGGTTATCGCATTCTCTCTTCTACGCCAGGCAATAACTACGCCACTTATAGTGGTACGAGTATGGCTGCACCTGTAGTATCAGGCGTTGCCGCTATGGTGTGGTCACGCTATCCAGAGCTCTCCGCAGTAGAACTCAAAGCTCTATTACTTGATAGCGCCCGTCGTTATCCTGAGCTGTTAGTGAAAAAACCATCACCACCTGAAACGCTTGTTCCATTCAGTGCGCTATCGATCTCGGGTGGAATCGTTGATGCTGAAGCCGCTTTTGAAACACTCGCGAGCAAGTAGTGTTGCAGTCGGTAATGGATCAACTTTGGCTTGTTGTGCAAGCACAGGCCTATTTACCGATGGCTTAATTTAATAACAGTGAGCGTAATAAAAGGCGTAGCTGATATTATCCAGCTGCGCCTTTTTGTATTCAGAGAAGAGTGCGTGATCGGGGCTTACCTGACCCATTACCTGAACCAAAATCGTCAGGTACAAAAAAGGTCAGTAAACACTACGCTTACTAACCTTCTAGAATTTGGTGGCCCTCCCAGACTTGAACTGGGGACCAATCGATTATGAGTCCTACCAGGTTCATTTTTATGAGTATGCAATGCTTAGTAATTGCCATTAAATTCAAACAGTTACATGTTTGTATTTGTTGCGTTAGTTTGCATTGATTTTCATGTCACTTTTCTCTTGTCTGACCCATTACCTGACCTAGCTTTGCTTAGGCAGGAAATCTGTCAATATCATTTTTGGCTGCTTTTAGGTTATGTCTATTGACCTAGAAAGTTAACTTCGCCAAAAAAGACACGAGAAAATCAGAATGTTAACTGTTACTAAAATTCAATCCGCGACCAGTAGTAAAAATTCCTATTATCTCTGGGATCAGTCAGGTCAAAGAGGTACAGGGCGTTTGGGAGTAAAAATTTTCACTAGTGGGAAAAAGCAGTTCGTGTTTCGCTACTACCAGCAACAGAAAGAAAAATTTATCTCTATCGGTTTATTCAGCGCACGTGCTGGCAGCATGACTCTTACAGAAGCTCGCGAGCAAGCCCAAGTCTTTTCACAACTGTTGCTCAACGGAACTGACCCTAAATTGCACCTTGAACAACAAGAGAGCGAGCAGAAAAAAATTGATGCTGAGAGTAAAAGCTTAGGAACCATTGATGAGCTATTTCATAGCTATACGGAGCGTATGAAAATAGATGGAAAGAGAACGTATGAAGACGTGCGAAATGCGCTGGTACGAGAGTTCTATCCATCTATAGACAAAAACACCAAAGCGTGTGATGTAACGACAGATGATATTAAATACGTTATTAGTAAGATGATCCAGCGCGGAGCTATCACCCAAAGCAACCGAGTACGTAGCTATGTGATGGCGG
Organism: Vibrio sp. ZOR0018; assembly: GCF_963865925.1. Taxonomy (NCBI): domain Bacteria; kingdom Pseudomonadati; phylum Pseudomonadota; class Gammaproteobacteria; order Vibrionales; family Vibrionaceae; genus Vibrio; species Vibrio sp. ZOR0018. Next base: position 35,265 of record NZ_CAWMCN010000163.1, read on the forward strand.
CGTTTAACCATGGGATGCGCTTTGATAACGATCCTCGCTACTTCTCTTTAGAGTCGAAATTTGGCATAAAATACAATCCTGTAGCACCAATTCCTAAGCAAAAAGATGGAGAGCGCATTGGTGAAAGGTTCTTAGAGTGGCGAGAGTTACGGCGTCTGCTAAAAGATCTTCGTGAAAACTATGATCTTGTTCCCATCGGACAAGATTTGAGGCACTTACTTCAACTGTGCATCTATCTAGGGGGGCAACGACCGTATGAGGTGATTACACTTGAATGGTGGAATGTTGATTGGGAAGAAAGGTTTGTCTACATTACCAAAGAACGTTCCAAAAACAAAAAAGATCATATCGTACCGTTGAACGGATTGGCTTTTGAAATACTTCAGAAACAATATGAGCTTTCTGGTGGTGGACGATATGTTTTTCCAAATCCCAAAGATGCAGAAGAACCCATGAAGAGTAGCTCAATTTGTCGTGCAGTGACTCGTTATCGCGATGCCGTGGGGTTCGATAAGTTTGTGCCTAAAGACTTGCGTCGAACGTGTAAAACTTTGATGGGGGCATGCCGAATCAGCAAAGAAGTCAGGGATCGTATTCAAAATCACGCCTTACAAGATGTAAGTACACGTCACTATGATCGCTATGATTATTTTGACGATAAGTTAGGTGGGCTTGAAACCTGGAGCAGTAAATTGAAAGAGTTGATTGGGTATGTTCCACCAGCGCTGTCAGTTGTACCTTCCGCTGAAACGTTACCTTTTCCAGACATTAAAAGTACTCAGTCGCTAAGAGCTAACCTTAAATAAAGATTGTTTTTGAAAGCCCCACTGGGGCTTTCTGTTTATTCGTTGCTTCAATTAAAGCCGCTTGATGATTTAGGTTCGTTCTGTACTACTATGACGTCTAACTTTTAGTGCCTAACTTCTAGTTGCACATAATCATATGATATTTAGTGTATTTTTTACTTTTGCGTTTCTTTTGATGAGTTCGTTCATATTTTGACGTATTAACCTTAAATTACTGGTATTTGTTTTTAATGTTATGATTTATATTGCTTTTTACCCAATCTAAAATGTTTTTATTGGCTGTTAGGGTGCCTAAGAAGTATTTCTTAGGCACCTGCATAAGCTATCTTAATCAAGTCTACGAGCGATCTCAGTGTACAGAAAAAGCCAAGCAGCGTATGTCGCAGTAACGAGCGAGGGGGATTATGTAAATGGACCTTCTTGCAGTTCATTCTCTAATTCTTTCCCCAGAAGAATTTCAAAGTTAGTGAATAAAGCTATGGGGCGAGAAGTATTGCCTTGTTTCTCGATCTGGATGAATCCTTTTGATGAAAGAGAATGAATTATACGTGACAACTTACGGATGTTATATCCGCTAATTTCTGCAAGTTCAGTTAGATTTTGAGGCTTTTCTTTACTCATTAGAATCATTAGCTCGATATTTTCATTACACAGTAACTTTGACACTTCATCTAGTGATGTGAACCAAAATGTCGGTAGATGTTTGTTATGATTAATGTTGCCTGCGGCCACACGAATCATGTGCCTACGAATGAGATCTTCTGACATAACTCCAATGCGAGCTTTCATTACTGTCCTTCTTAGAACGAAACAATAAGTATAAGAAAATCCTGGTTTATAGAATGATATTCTTAAAGAAAGCGTGGATGGCATCCTATACTTATAAAATGAGACCATATCTAGATATTAAAAACACTAAATCACTAAGAGCTAATATTGAACAATAATAATTTTAGAAAGCCCCTAAAAGGGGCTTTCTAGTTATTCATTGCTGGAATGAAATGTAACTTGTTAGTTTGAGATCACTCTTTACTATTACGGTGATGGCTAACTCTAGGTGATTGATTGTTTTTAACACAGTCACTTAAATGTTTAAGAACTTCTCTGCAAATTGATCCCACTTTTTATCGGACACTACAGGCCTTGCTAATGCTCTCTGAATTCTGAGTTCATTGTTCCAGCATTTTGGCCCATCAATACTTACTATAGAAAAGGCCATTAACCACGCCAAAGCATCCTCTTTATTGAAAGAGAAACTTCTAAAAGCCTCTCCTTTGTATAGATAAATGTATGGAATGTTGACATAAAAAACACTTGGTTCATTTTCTTGTCGATATATTTTAGCCACAGAGCGGTGATGTTGTTTATAGTCAGAAGCTCTTGAATGGTCACTGACAGCTCTAAATGGAACGTCAATAGATAAAGTGCTCCCAGTCATATTGCTATAAATGTTTGGTTTAGTGATTCGTTCGCCGTCTATACACCAAGGTGTTTCTAGGAGCATTCTATAGGTTTCTAGGTGTAGCTGAAGATGACCGTAGCTAGTAAATCCAAGGCTGTTAGCCAAAACCCATCCCAAAGTAGTTTTAGAATGCTTATGCCCGCTTATGGAGAGGTTATGAGATAGTTGGTGTATGAATGTATCAGTTACCTGTCGGCTATAGTCAAAACAGAAATAATGACTTTTCGAATCCCTTTCTACCTCAATAAGCGATTGTTTGAAAGCGAGAATAAACTTCTCATTCTTTAAGTACTTACCTTGCTTTTTTAGCTGGTAAATCATGCATCGCATCACATTTTCTTGACGGGCATGCTTACCATGTTCAGGCTTAATTGTTTGAGGGAAAGTTACTTCTTTAGTACATCCAGGAGTTGATGTGAGGTTGTCCATACTCGATCCTTGTGCCGTAACGAAGCGGGACTGGTCTGTGTCCAACATTGGCAAGCAAGGTTGAAATTATGTTCTGTAAATTTGCTAGACTTACCATCCCTTAAAGGGTCAAACCATAGGCTGTGCTTTGCTATTCTTTCAAGGCTTATAAACACGAGTGTCTGCTACTCACTAGTAAAGGTACAATAATTACTCAATCGAATGCAAGTGCTATTTTTACATCCCAAACAAAGACGAAATAACAATAGTATGAGTACTGTTAAAACGTATTAAAATTGACTTCACACGTCTAAATAAAGCTTTGAGCGAATGACATTACCCAGCAGTCAGCCGACTTGGAAGTTGATCGCGAAACGAGTGAGTTTCTAGGTTTACTTGAGAGGGACACCATAGAGAATCCAGAGAGTCTTATTGCTGTTACTAAAGCAGATCGAGAAGAAATTGAGTACTTGATTGGTGATTACCAAATTGATTTAGATGATGACTTTTAGTCGGTTAAAAGTACCGTACTTCTTATTCAATTGAATAAATCATGAAAGATATCTTGATTGGAGAGCAAGAGAGCCGCTGCATGAATGAAAAAAACGTTATGTTTTTAATTGTTTACTTGTAAGTGCTATTTTACTGTTATAATGATAGCTCAGTGCAAACTTAGTCAGATGAAGTGCTAGTTATTGTAGATGGGATATTTTATCATTTTTGATATATGCAAAAAATCCCAACTACAATTGTATTATTAAAATCCTTAGTTTACATCTTCAATGAAATTAGGATATTCACCATATTTTTTACTAACTCTAAGTGATGCTGAATTTTCAATAATTTGGTGAGATGCCCATGCTCTGTCTGCTATAGGATAAAGAAGGGAAAATTTCGACAGCAAAACTATAAGGGAATTTTTTTCAATTAAATTATTACCGATGAAGTGATAAGATTTACCGCTGTCTAAGATAGTCCCTCTCAACTTAAAATGCTTTAATATATTCTTAACTGACTCTATATTATTAGCTTTAGATGACACTTCAAAATCTAACATAGGTATATGAAGTATCTGCCCATTTTTCATAATGACTTGTGAATTTAGAGCTAGGTTTTTTTCTTTGTTATACTTTAAAAAGTCTATAACATTATTTTTTGATATGTAAATATACTCATTATTCTCATTGTGAAATGTAGCATGTTCGAATAATCGGCTATTGAGGTCCTCACCAAGCCTAATGTAAGACTCCCAAAAAGAGATATCATTTTCTCTCTTATGTTTTATACAGCGCTCAATAACTGACATTTCATCCGAACTTATGTTTGAAAGTCTATCTTGAACTTTATTTTCAAATGAAAATTTAATAAACCTGAACAATCTAATGTCAGGATTATTTTTAAGCACTTTTTCTATGTGTAGTGTTTGCATCATCTTCCTTAATATAGTCCTCAGGTTTTCTTACTAAAAGCTCAATATGTCGAAATCTATTATAGTCCCATTTTATATATCTGGAACTTGCTTCTTTATCTAAAGTTGTAATAATTAAGTCTGATAAACAAAACTGACCAGTTGATGGAAGAGGTGCCTGAACATGATTGACCATAAAAACAGGTACGCTAGTTATGTTTTTTTCTCTGGAAATATATGATAACCGACTATTTCCTTTGACTACTATATTTTCATTGCCGTGCTTTTCCAAAATGATTGGTGTTATAGGGAATGTCGTTCCATCTTTAAATTCTATGGAACAAAAATCTTCTACAGAAAGATCATACTTTTTCAATATACTATCTAGGTTTTCTATTTGATTATATTTATATGATTTTACATAACATGTCATCAATTTCACGTCATTTAAATTGATACTTTTTTTCTGTATGTCAATATTTTTGTTTGTATATTGACTTACTTGGCGTAAGCTACGTTTAACATTGTTATGATTGTCTTTCTTTATTGTGAAATCAATTGACGATAATGTATGTTTGTAATCTGAACTTGATATATCTAGTGATGTTATCAGTGAATCCTGTATATGGAGGTCAATGTTACCATTATATATGGTTCCATAACTCATATCAGCATTATAACTAGAACCATATGTGTTGTTTTCTATATTATTAATTATTATAGATTTACATTGTTCACGGCTATGGTTAATGAAAAGGAAAGATGAAAAAGGAATGTGTTCTCTCTCAATTATTTTTATTCCAAACTTTCTGAGAATTAATCTCCTATATTTCTCATGTAGTATTCTATCTGGATCTGTACCATAAGAATCTAATTTTTTTGTTATAAAAGTAACTGGTTTTTTCTCATCAATCCAACCCAATAATGTTGGAAATAAACCGTATACATATTTAGTATCTTGACTTGATATTACAAGCGCATTATGTTTTTCTGGCTTTTCTATAACAAAAGAATTGAGAATAAAGTCTTTAGATAGATAGTTTGAATTGTTTTCTCTATTGCTTATATGTACAGTTTCACGATTAAAGAAATTTGAAGCAGCTTCTCTTCCTTTTAGTATTGATTCCTCAATAGTGGTTTTGTTTATCTTATCAAATGAAGTTGTAGTTAGTGGTAGGTCATTTATTTGAATGTGATAAGTATTATTTTGATACATCTCTTGAATTTGAACTGCACCATCAATTACAGCTCCAACGATATTTAAGATGTAATTAAAAGGATTGTCAATGCTTTGAGTTTGATCGTTAAGAGTGAAACAAAGTACTTTTTCAAAATGAGCATTATTTCTTTTTAAAGAGAAAGTGGGTAGATTACTTACTAAACCACCATCAACGTACTTTAGGTCTACAGGTTGGAAGAAAAATGGAATAGTGCATGAACAACGTACAGCATATGCTACGGATTCATCTGGAGTGTTAGTTAAACTCCATACTTTTTGCTTCTTATTGCTTATATCAGTTGCAATTACATGGAGAGGTAGTTTTAAATCACGAAATGTTACTGTACCATCTTTTTTTCCTAATAAGGATAATAAATGTTCATTTAGCCATTCTTCTATTTTTTTGGAGGAATAGAGACCAAGATAAGATAATATTTTGAAAGGTGATCTCATGCGCTTACTAAATACCAGCGGAAACCTAATTATCCCCCAGCTAGACCCTACTTTCTTATATTGATCTTTTTCAATAGGGGCCATAAATGCATTATAATCGGTATCCATCATGATCTTTTTCATGTCAACGGGACTTGCTCCAGCTGCTACTAAAGCGGCGAATAAAGAACCTGCTGAGGTGCCTGCTACTTCGGAAAAGTATACTCCCCTGCGTTTTGCTTCCTCGAATGCTCCAGCAAATGCTAAGGCTTTACAGCCTCCCCCTTGAAATACGCCAAGACAGTTTTTAAAGTGGGTTGTTTGTTGTTTTTCCATTTGATAATCAATACATAGTCATTTTCTTAATGCTACTACAGTGCTACTACACACGTATAGTCAAAGACGAATCAGACGAAACGAACTGTTTTGAGTTTTTTGCAAAAATGAGTGGGCGGCTACATTTCATATAGTTAATTCTATCCATCTTCATAGTGTTTAGTTGTTTCTTGACATCGTTAAACGAAAAACGTCTAAAGTCGTTTCAGACTTCTATTCGAAGTCTATCTCTGATAAGGAAGAAGGAGCTTTTGACATATGGCTTGTACTCTACTCGGATGCTTGTAAGGAGAGTCTTTTAAGCATTTTCAATGCATTGTCGAAAATAGGGCTAGAGATATGTTCTGGAAAGTCATTTGACAACCTCGTATTTAAACGGTCTATAGCTTCTGGAAGCTCGGTTTTCATTGTGTCGAGAATTTCCTGCATTATGTCCTGTTCAAAGCGGACATACTGTGCGGTTGCCAGAAAATGGCGAGGGTAAATCTTGTTGACTTCGTATTTTCTACCCCTTGATGCTCTTAGCCCCATGGCTAGCTTTAACTGCCTGATGTTAAGCCCTTTTTTGCCTAATAAAGGGTAAGCAGACAAAATGTCATAGAAAGGCGTTAAGCGGTAGCTTCCCGATGGCTCAATTGTGATCGAATAGTTTTTCGCATGACCATCAGTCGCTCCAATGACCCATTGATACACCTGGAATTTCATAAAATTGTATTGGTCGGCAAAGGCATTTGAAGACCCAGATAACAAGTTCATAATTTCCAAGATTCCAATACCGCCATCAGATTCGTACTTGATTGATGCTGGCAGCGAAGCTGCCTGACACATATCTTCTTGTGGTAAACGTTGAATATGAGTCTTCTCATTCGTCCATTTTCGGTCAAAACGTTCAACAGCCAATGCTTTGAAGTTCAGAGTTTGAATAATTTCAATATTAGGTACATCAAACCCTAGCTCTCGTGCGAGTTCGATACAGAGATATTCATTCTCAACGCTATCCGTTAAGTCCAACGTGCAGTGTGGTTGTTGGAGAACTCCCATTGGGAGTTTGATGATGTGAGTTGTCGGAGTATTGCCACTTGGTAAACACCAATGGCTATCCACTTTAAGTAACGCAGTTTTAGCTTGTGCGCCAGCAATGGCTATACGGAAATCATTGGAACCTCCAATCATTCCATGTGGTGTTCCTGCCTGTAGTGCTGACAATATGAGTTCGAGCGTTTTTTCATCTAGGATGTCATACTCCAAGCTTGGCTTATCATTTTTTGTATCAGGTGGAAGTAGAGTAAGAGCACCTACAACATCACGACCAACGGCTGTGAGCAAATCGAAAGGTTGTGTAGTGGAGGTTTTAAATCTGGTGGCTAAACGGCTTCTTGTATCAGTTGAGTCTGGGAGAAGATTGTCAAAGTAGTTGAAGACCGCTTCAGAAGATATAGTGTTTTTCTGCATTTTAAGAGACAGAGATAAAGGCCGAGCGTTGTCATTGTTCAGCCAGGAAGAATCATATTTAAAGCTGAGTCTGTTGTCTGGATACTTTGCTAGAGTCCCGACAAGCTCGTTGTTCATATATGCAGTTAGCGTTTCCATTACCAGTGAGCCTTTTTTGCTATACGGTTTTGTCTCGTTTATCAAACAGAGTGTTGGCAAGAGCTACTTAGCGAGTGATTTGACTAACGACGTCACCGAATAAGACTGGTCTAAATTGAGTCTGATCTACTGATACATTGATATAGCGGGGATCTGGTTTGCCTGCATCATCTAGAATGATACTGTCATGTAAATGTCCGTGAACATTGATCTTTCCATGTAATTCCTGAGGATGTATAGGGCAGTGTGTAAACCAGGTATTTCGTTTAGATAGCATCGAGTGAATCTCATCGAAGCCATCTGCGAGCATCTTGCCGCTGACCTTCATGTTTGTACAATGATTGCCAAGTACGAGCACTTTCTTCGTACATTGAATACTTGCAACCTTCTCTAGCCAAAATGGGGTCGTTGCAATATCTCCAAGTAGGATTAACGTGTCACGACGTTGTACAAATGATGCAAGGTTATCAAATAGAATATTATGGTGCTCTTCAGGAGAATCGAATCCTGAACGATATTTCAATATATTATCATGCCCTAGATGTAAGTCCGCGGAGAGTACAAATCTACTCATAAGAATATTCTCAGTAACGATATTATGAATAATATACACTTGAACTGTAGCGTTATTCAAATAAATATTTTTCTTTACCTTGAATATAATATATAGAAAATAATAAACAAAAAGTGCTATTTTTATTTATTAAAATAATACACTGTATGTTTGCCTAAGTTTTTTAAACCAAAATTGTTTGGCACATTGTTTTGCCAAGATTGGCAGCGAAACTGTCAAGGATGGCAGAGGAAATGCCACGGCGGGCAGCGAATGTGCCAATGGTGGCACTAAAATTTAGACCTAAAATTAGAATATTCCGTTTAAGAATCCAAATTTTAATAGATTAACGTTATATTAGAATTATAACTTTATAATAGTTATAACATGAAAAAGTCAATAAGTAAAAACTATTTTATTGCCATAATTATCTTGGCTCAACTTAATAATTAAATTATTCGTAATTATATTTATGATTTTTATTTGATTTAATAATTAAAAATGTAAAATAAATTCGATTGTTTTTTGCACAGTTACTTTGCTGTTTAGGAGAGCAATTGATTTTTTTTTATGATCTGGTGTACGCGTTGTCTGCTAAGCCCAAGCGTTCTGGCGATATCACTTAAGTTAGTTTTGCTATTCGTGGCTAGTTGTTGTTTTAACAGCTCTTTGATCAACTGGTGTTGTTCTAGATTGGCTCTATATCCAACGTCTGGGCCCCGCTTAGTTTCAATGCTATTGATTCGTTCTACACATTCGAAGCGATGCAAGATCCCAATCAGTGTAGTCCAAGTATTCAACTCATTGAAAAGCGTTAGGCACTCTTTATCACTCCACGCGTTTGGTTCTTTAGGATCTAAACATCTCACTATCGCGATACACCATGATGACCATTGACCAAAATCATCTGACTTGATCTGTTTTATTTTTTTATAGCTCGCTGGATAGTTTACTTTACATGTCTGAACAATGCTCTTCGATAGCGAGAGCCAGTCTCCTGACTTAGCGCTATCTTTACAGTGGCGTAGAAATACTCGTGGATGCGGCGCATAGCCGCTGACCAGATCATACAGTTGTCGTCCCAACTTTTTCTGTTTGTTAGGTTGTGCTAGATACTTTTCGTAAGCAGTGTTGTTCTGGTTGGGCAGGTGTTTCAATGCAGTGATAACTGCGTATTTTTGCTGTTTATAAAGTTTAGTGGACTTGATGGGATGGTGTTTTTCGCAGTAGTAGTGAGAGCGGCTGCGTAGACGCCAGCATAGTGCGCAGTAAGGTAGAATACTGTTCCAACGAACCTCTTCCTCTTGATGTTGTGGAGTGAGTGAACGCAGATCCTTTAAGCCCAACAGTACTTGATCGGCATAATTGACGCGTTGTTGGGTATGAAGACCGAATCCACGTAAAGTTAGCACCGCTTCAATAAGTTTAATTGTTTTATTTAATCCACCGTAACTTTCGATGATCTCAGCAAGATGGATAGCATTAGAACTGCTGTACTTTTTGAGTATGGTTCCATGTTGTCTGAGTAACTTGGTAAACCACGTTTCCAGAACAATGTTCCGAGCGGCATCAACAGCGTATAAATACCCAGAACGACGTCGCTGAGCAATTTTACAACCTTGAGATTCGGCCTGGTTTTTTAAATCATTAATTGCTGTTTCTAGCTGTACTCTCAATGCATTGCGCTTTTTATCTAAGTCCATTAGTCATTATGTCAATATGGTTTGTTGCTTATTCTATATTATGAGTTGGGCGATGAGAATCTAAGATGCGACTAAATAATAGAGAAATAAAGGTAATAAAATGTTTGTAAGACAAGAGCAGTTAGCTCAAGAGATGGGAGTAAGTGTTAGTACTTTGTGGCGCTGGCGTCGAGAGGGAAAAATGCCACCCGTTGTTACGCTTAGTTCTAGGGTAGTGGGCTGGCAGAGAAAAGACATTGAGCGATGGCTAGAAGAACAAAAATAGATGCAATTTGTTACTGCGAGAACAGTGTTCTCGCTTAACCTGACCCTGTAAATACAAAGTAAGTCATTGTTTGCATGATTAATAACATGAATAAAAAATGCTCTTGCAGGAACCTTGTTCCTGCTTTTGACTATCTCAGGGATCCATTTTCTTCTTAAATCTTCATCAGTTGAACGGAGAACGATGTTCTCCGAATGACAAAAGACAGAGTTAGGTATTATCCGACTCGTGTTTGGATATATCAGGCAAAGGCTGATAGCGTTCAAACGCTACTGCGAGAACACTGTTCTCGCTCTCATCATCAAAAACTAAAGTTTGGTCATTTAATTAATAAATAAAAAATGCTCTTGCTAGAACAATGTTCTAGCTGTTTGTTCTCCCACTAAATACATGATTTAACTCTATGTATTAGGTCTGGTAATTGTGCTTTAATGCATTTTGATGCTTATTGGGAGGAGTTATGGCTCGGAAGAATGATGGAATTATTTGGCATTTGATGGATGCGCCGTGGTGGGTGAGTATCTTGTTCTCAGCAGGCATTTATGTTGGTTTATCCTTTCTATTGCCTGATTTGGCGGCTCGCAGTGATAACTTCATCTTCAATGCCATTGGGCCGAATCTTCCGCAAATGGCACCGTATTTTGCTTTTTTGTTTTTAATTCCAGCTCCAATTGCGTTCTTTAAGCAGTATCAGCGAAAGCATAATTATCTTGCGACGATGTCTCAAATCAGAGCACACAAAAACACGACTCCGCTTAATTCCCTCAGTTGGATTGAATTTGAAAGCTACATTGGCGAGTACTTTAAGCAGCAAGGCTACGACGTTAAACAATCTTTCTCAAAGCAGGCGGATGGTGGGGTTGATATTTGGTTAACTAAAGACGGTGAGTTGAGTCTTGTACAATGTAAGCACTGGAAAGCTAGAAAAGTCGGAGTTCAAGTCTTAAGAGAAATGTATGGTGTGATGATCGACAATCGTGCTAGCAAAATGATCATCGTAACATCGGGAGATTTTACTTCTGAAGCCATCGCCTTTGCTCAAGAGAAGCGCCTGTGGTTGGTTAATGGTAGCGAGCTAGTCCACATGATTGAAGATGGACGCAGCTTTATGAATAAGCCAGTCATTGATGAGCCTACACTCGATCCTCATTCCAAGGTTTGCCCAAACTGCCAGTCTAGCCTTGTGATTCGTGTTGCTAAAAAAGGTCGTAATGCGGGTAAAAGTTTCTATGGTTGCTCTGCGTATCCTAAGTGTCGCTACACTTGCGACTGTTGAATGTGGGTGAGGATTCAAGCTGTTTAATCTAGAAGGGTGCTCTCAGAACATAAAAGTTAACCTATTGAGTCTAGCTGCCAGAGAAGAATGCTACTGCGAGAACACTGTTCTCGCTCAAATCATCAAAAACTAAAGTTTGCTCATTTAATTAATAGATAAAAAAGCTCTCTTAGTGCCGAACCCTCTGGTGAAAAATATGTTAACCACTACTTTTCATAAATAGGGGGCAGAGAAGATAATAAAAAGTATTCACCCTCAAGTCTTTGTAAGATCTAAATGTGTATAATTCATAAAGTCTGGTTGCATAATCAATTGGATGGGTATTTATTTGGTTGTTTTAACAATAGAATGAGGCGAAATAGTGAAGCTTGATAAGTTACGACTCTCCTGTTTTCAAAGTTATGGGTCAACCTCTACTGAAATCTCTCTTGACGATTTAACTTTCCTAATCGGTCCAAATGGCTCAGGAAAAACAGCCGCTCTTCAAGCGCTTTGTCGAATGTTCGCGTTTGATCCATCTCTACGTCGGATAAGAAAATCTGATTTTCATGTTCCACACAACGAATCAGAGCAACTTGAAGAAAGAACTCTTTGGATTGAGGCTGATTTTCTTTTCCCTGAATTACATGAAGAGGGAAATAACACTACTGTTTCACCACACTTTGGTCACATGCGATTGGTAGACGGAGAAGATACTCCACGGGTAAGGTTTCGACTAGAAGCGTCTATGGGTATTGATGGTGATATAGATGAGTCATTGATATATGTATTAGAGGTAGACGACAACCAGCAGCCTAAAAGTACGGCTAAAGTTTCACGCACAGACCGAAGTCAGATTCAAATACACTACCTTCCAGCTAGACGTGACCCCGCTGAACATATTACCTTTGGTGCGAATGCTTTGTTAGGGCGAATGCTAAGGGCTGTTAACTGGGAGACTGAGCGAGAAGCAGTGAAGGGACATACAGACCAAATCAGCGCAAGTCTCGCATCTAACTTATCAGTTAATGCCTTGAGTACAAGCATTCGAGATTCGTGGTCTCGTTTACATAAAGGACAGTTTTTTACACAGCCCCAAATTACTTTTGTCGCAAGTGAAATCGAATCATTGCTTCGCCATCTTTCTATTTCTTTTTCTCCAGGACACGATGAAGCTAATGTCGATTTTTCTCGATTAAGTGACGGTCAAAAATCGATGCTGTATTTGTCTTTGGTTCTTTCATCCCAGGCTATTGGCCGCTCGGTACTACAAGGCGATGAATCTTTTGATCCAGATAAGCTTAGACCTCCAGTGTTTACGTTAATTGCCGTGGAAGAACCAGAAAATAGCCTATCTCCTCACTATTTAGGAAGAATAGTAAGCTCTCTTACAGAAATGGTCGGTCACGGGGATGCGCAAGCCCTAATAGCAACTCACGCACCATCAATGCTGAGACGTATCGAGCCAAAACAAATACGCTATCTTCGTTTGAACCCAGACAGAGAAACAACTATTGCGAGTATCGAGTTGCCTGATGAGGAACACTCAGGTGATGCTCATAAGTTTGTCACTCAGGCAGTAAAATCTTTTCCTGAAATATATTTTTCACGTTTGGTTATACTTGGAGAAGGGGATAGTGAAGAAATCGTAATTCCTAGATTACTAGAATCTAAAGGGGTGCCTGTTGACGCATTTGGGATTACTGTGGCTCCACTTGGAGGGCGACATGTAAACCATTTCTGGAGGCTTCTTGAAGGGCTAAACATTCCTCATATTACACTTTTAGACCTCGATGTAGGAAGGTACCAAGGTGGTTGGGGACGCATCAAAACAACCAATGATCAGTTAAAACTACATAAACCTGATCTTCAGTTAACTGATAGATACGAAAGCATCCCAACATGGAATGATCCTCAGCATAAAATTAGAGCATGTCCTCAATATCTAATGGAATTGGAAAAGCGCAGAGTGTTTTTCTCTTATCCAATGGACTTGGATTTCGCAATGCTCAGCGCTTTTCCTACCGCATTTAATATAGAAGCAGATGATCAGGTTGAACCAGAACTCCCAAATATCAAAGCGGTACTAGGTAAATCTCGTACTGAAGCTTCAGAGTATAGTGATGATGAGCAGAAGTTGTTTATTACGTATCACAAGTTATTCAAAGTTGGGAGTAAGCCAGCGGAGCATATTACAGCTCTCTCTAGATTATCTGATGAACAACTCCTAGCACATATTCCTCCGTCATTGGGACGGCTAGTAGATGCTGCAAAAGAAATATTGTTGGAGCTTCCTGAATGATTAGAGTCGAGAGTTGGCAACCAGCTGATGGATTAGTATTGGAGCCTAACGCTTATAGAGCAGCTAAAGAGCGAGAATACAGCTTAGCTTTAACCGCTGGTCCAGGCGCTGGCAAAACAGAAATGCTCGCTCAGCGAGCTGACTTTTTACTTCGTACAGGGTCATGTCGCTACCCCAAACGTATACTTGCTATTTCATTTAAGGTAGATGCAAGTAGTAATCTAAAAGAGCGGATCAAGCGTAGATGTGGTGCTGAGCTTTCATCACGTTTTGACAGCTATACATTCCATGCTTTTGCAAAGCGAATAATTGACCGTTTTCGTCCAATATTGACTGGGGATGAAGCCTTAGAGCCTGGTTTCACAATCGGTCCCAAAATCCTTCACAAGCAAATTGATTTTACAGATCTAGTTCCGCTTGCAATAAAGATATTAAAAGAATCCCCCGTTGCTAGAAACGCATTGAGGCAAACCTATACAGATGTTTTTTTAGATGAGTTTCAGGATTGCACAAAGTATCAGTATGAGCTTATTAAGGTAGCCTTTCAAAGCACAGACATTCGCCTTACTGCTGTAGGCGATACAAAGCAAAAAATTATGGGCTGGGCTGGTGCTCTTGACGGTATTTTTGAGGCATTTAAAGAAGACTTCCAAGCTGTACCACTCAATATGTACCGAAACTTTCGTTCACAGTCCAAACTTCTTCGATTGCAAAATGAAATCGTCAAAATTCTTGATCCCGCATCAGTGATGCCTGAAGAGCAAATCGCGGGAGAAGAAGGCCATATACAAGTTCACCCTTTTCAGAACTGCCAAGAAGAAGCCGATTATCTTTCAGAGCAAATCCAAAGGTGGATAAATGAAGAAAGTGTTCCTCCTTCTGAGATAGCTGTGTTAATCAAGAACCAACCTGAATTATATGCAATGAGGCTTATGGTTGCTCTACGTGATAGAGGTATACCATATAGGAATGAACAGCAGTTGCAGGACATAACTGTTGAGCCAGCCGCACGCCTAATTGTAGACTTCCTATTGAGCACTTTTGGCAAGCAGGAACCTTCAGCATGGGTTCGCTTAATGGAAAAGTTAGTTCCCTTCACTGATGATGACGATGAAAAGGGTGAACTGGTCCAAAACTGGCAACGTTTCATTCTAGAAGAGAAAAAGGCGGTTAATCAAAATCCTATAGTTCCTGAAAACCCCAAAAGGTGGGATTGCTTGAAGCGTTTCATTGAAAAAGTAGGGTTCCAAGAATTAATGTCTCTGTCACATGATTATGAAACTGAGTCACGTTTACGTGAGGTGCTCAATGATACTTGTTCACAGATAGATCAATTGATGTCTACTGGACTCGATCTCCAAGCGTCCCTGAAGCGTTTTGAGGATGATCAAGCAGTTAGAATACTTACAGTTCATAAAAGCAAGGGACTAGAGTTTGATTCTGTCGTTCTACTTGGCGTTGAAACTGAAAGCTATTGGGGAGACCTAGATGAAAACTTATGTGCATTTTTTGTAGGAGTTTCAAGAGCAAAACGAAGGTTGTTGCTAACACATGTCGGCTTTCGCTCTAGGCCTGCTGGTCACTATGGAAGATGGGATACCCAAAGGCATAGACAAGAAAGGTTTTTGGGGTGTCTGATATAAACTTAACAGTCATATTCTATATGTAACTGAATTATTTATATTAAAGTCTCAAGACTAGCTACGAAGGCTCGACATATCAGGTAACCTACTCTATTGTAATTATCACCAATAAGTGATAAAAGGCATCGCTTTGTTCTGAGATAGAGTAAGCCCTGTATTACGTGAATTATGTGTGACATTATGAAAGAAGCTGACTATAAAGTTGCTACTATAGACTGGTTGATAAATAGAGGCTATCTAGAGCACGATGCCGTGCTTATTAATGAATTGCCAGTAGACAACTTCAGTAGGCGTGCAGACTTAGTAGTTGCCAATGGTAAACTTCACGCGTTTGAAATCAAAAGTGATGCAGATAGCCTAGCTCGCCTGCAAGGTCAAATCGAAACCTACTTAGCTTTTTTTGACAAGGTTACTTTAGTCTGCTCTCCAAAGTTCACAAATAAAGCCATTGAAATGTTGCCAAACATGGTGGAAATACTGGAACTTGAAATAAACTCCCAAGGGGATGCTTCCCTAAAAGTTAAGCGCCGAGGAAGAATTGAAAAGGTAGGTACTGCCAGTGATTTCTTATCTTTTGTCGATAAAAGGCATCTAGTTACTTCGCTAAAAAGTAAAAAACTAGTATGCCAACTTAGTGAAACGAGAAGTGCCTTGAATGCGAAGTTAAGCAGGCTACCAAAGTCACACTGGCGTAACTTAGTTTTAGATTACTTGAAAAATAAGTATCGACCAACCTATCAATCCTTTTTGGCAAATAAACATGATATTACAGAAGTATCTGATTTGACTTATCTTAGCCCGCAGAAGTTGCAGACTGAGCCTGATCAGATGGATATCACTCGAACTCGCGATGATGTATGGGAAATAAATATAGATGGGGCTAAAGTGATTGCAGAGTCTGGTGTTGATATATCCGAAAGTATGAACCAATTTGGTTTTGTTACATCAAAACCAATTAAAGTTATCCCTCGGGTATTGAAGCAAGCTACATAAGGTAGCTTGCTAACGCATATAAAAGATGGCGTCGAGATCTACTTCTTAGATTACCAATCAAATTCATCTTTATCCCAGTCGTCGTTGTCTAAAGAGTCCTGTGGGATAGAGACTCCTTCATCTAAGAAGCGAGTAATTCTCTCAATGTGTAAATTCAATCGAACGGAAATCCATTTTGCTGGAGTTCCAAATTTTTCTAATTGGTTGTTAGCTGCCTCTCTGATGATTTTAGCTCCCCAAACATCTAAAGAGTCATCCCAGCTCTCGCTGGTAACGATCCCCCTAGCAGCTCTACTGTATAGCTTTTCACGAGGAACATCGGCAGCATTACGATCCTTAACTTGCCTTCTGCGTTCAAAAATCCATGTTGCAGGTGTAGGGTAATCTACTCTAGCAACAAATTTAGCGTAACTTCCTTCATAGAACTCGCCATGTATACCTGCATAGTCACCATAAATTGCAATATTCTGCCCACCTAATGCATGGTAGTTTTCCCATTCAAGCATAGGAATTTCACCATACTTCCCGTCACGATCTTGCGTGTATGATTGAAACATTCGAGGGAAGCTAGAACTTGTTGTAACTACTTCAATTCTGGGATCGATTAGGCGTAGTTCATTGAGGGCATGAATTGTCGCATCTAGAATTGCTTTTTGGTGTTCTCGTGAAATTTGGCCTGCATCTAAGATGAACAAAATGTTGTCGGTTGAGTCAATAACAGAAGCTGCGGTCATTGCAGCTGCAACCTCACGGCGATGCAAAGGGTTTACACGGAGTACAACTTTGCCGAATTCGCTTTCAAATCTCTGTAATTGCTTTACAAAATCTCTCTTGCCCACGTCTTTATTTAGAATAAGAGATGGAATAAGAAAATCATTCACTTTCTTAGCGTTCATAAAGAAGGTAGCCCACGCGCTAAAGCCGTCCTCCGATGACATTAGTTGAGCGTAGTCTTCGACTTGCAATCTTTTATCTTCAGATAAGCCGAGTATCGCAGGTTTGTCAAAGGCGCTATGCCATTTATCAAATGCTCCTGATGCACTTGCGATACGATTAACTTTTGACAGGCATACAAAAGGCAGAATTTTTTCTTTGGTAGAATCACTCAGTTTCTCAACTCCTAGCATCTCAGAAGCACGAGTTCTCAGAGTGGGTATGTACTTATACTGACTAAAATTCATCTTGATCCTCGCTTCTTTGGGTTCTTGGAATTGGGCGCTCAAATCTATCTAGTCCAGAAGTTAAGTGGTTGAGACTAATATTGGACTTTGAAAGTTCATTTTGTAGATATTCTTTATCATTTGCTCTTTCGTTGAGTAAGTTATTGATGACATCCTGTCGTTCAGTATGTCGTTCAGCCTGAGCTTGCTTTTCATCTCTGTGTCGAATTTCTTGGTATATCAACACTAAACAGAGTATAAAGCTAACTCCCCACCCAGAAATAAACACAGTGCTTTCAACGATTTGTGAGTATGTTATATCTTCTGGAATGAGAGTCTTAAACGCTGAAAGAACCCCGAGAACTGAGACTAACGCAGCAAGAATTTTGATTATCGCCGTCAAATTACTTACCTTTAAAATTCGCACCAATAGCGTAAATTTTATACAAATCAGTCTATTAAGTATGATAGGTGAGTAGCAAAACTCAATAACGATATTCAACAGTGTGCTTTCGAACGAAGAAAGGAAGTAGAATTAACAGCTTCTTTTGTGTTTGGGATAGACTAAAATAATCTAATAACCTCGTGGATACGTAATTTTTGCCTAGCTTCTGCCATTAAAGAAGCTCACTCATTGCTGGTACACTCTCGGCCTGACTTAGTAAGTGTTCACACTCTGTTTGGATGAGTGACACACATAGCTCTATGTGTTCACGTTCCTCATCGTCGATTCCTTGAGCTTCGGTAAGGTCAATCGCTTCCTTCAGAGCATTTTTTATAGCACCAACGGTTTCTACCATTATGGAAGCCATTTTGGTGCCTGAATAACCCAGCAGAGCGCCGAATTCAGCTAAATCATAGCTGGTGATAGGGCGTTTGAAGTTACCTTTCGGCGGATTTTGAAAGTCTTCACTTTCCCAATCTCCAATCGACATTGCAAAATATTGAGGGATACTGGCGGCACGCCCCTCATCAGCAGACAACTTACCGCTTCGTGAGTTGCGTTTTGTTCCCTCTTGAGCGATTGCTTCTATGTTTACTAAATCATAAAAAGGGGTCAGTTCCAGGCCTTTAGGGGTGACGAAGAAGCTAATATTTTTACCATGGGCATCGTAGTTTAGCGTTACTAGATTAAAGAGCATCCATTGGGTGAGCTTTAGGTTAGTGATGACCGTGTCTATGGTTTTGACGCACAGTAGGCGTGGGAAAGAAACGCCATCACGCATATATACGCCATCGCCTTCATCCCCATTCTGACGCTCGTATTTGTAACCTGGAGGTAAGTCAGTTGCCTGACAGCCATCAATCACATGTTTTCGTTGAACGACATCACGAGTCGCGATATAGGCACGATCGAACCGCTCTATTATCAGTGTCCTAGTCTTCCCAATGCGAGTTAACTCAACATTAGCGACGTCCAAACCTGCTAGCTTGGCTAATGTCATGCAAAAGAACTCATTAACAGCAATACACGGTGCTTTACCGCTTTCAAATTTCAGAATGTAGTTCGAACTTAATTTGCCTTCACCAAACCCCCACTCATCACCGCGTTTAAGTAAGTTTAACTTGTTTTGAACACCAGCAACCGAAAGGCGAACCTTACCGTCCCAATACACTAATGGCGCTAGATTTCGCTCTAGTCGTTCTATTAGTTCATCATCAGGTACAGATCTAAAGCTGGTTTCCCCAGGTTCTGAGCCTGGAACTCGAAAAGATAGTGCGCCAGAAGTTTCCGCACCAAGCTTACGAATCAGCCCGAATGTATTGCTTTTGGAGATAGTGGTGTTTTGTATCATCTCCTCAAAGGCTTCTCCTTCAGGAAGGAGATTTCTGAGGTAGTTCTCAATACTACGTGGCGAAGCCCGATCATCGAAAGGGATGTGTGGCGAAATCGGGAAACCAGTGTGTTTCCATTCATCTTCATAGATGAATGAGAACTCTGTTTCTGTTCCGACAGGAAGAATCAAACGACCAATTTTGGTATTCGTACCGATAAACACGTCTAACTGTTGTAACTTACTCATACCAACCGTCCTCATTGCTTCTCACGCTGTTTTCAGCTTGGGAGGTTATTTGGCTATGTGGACGAACAAATAGGTTTAAATCGATAAGGCGTAAAGATAGCCCTAAGATGTCCATGAGGACGAGTACATTGGCAAAGGTGACACTGGTATCGCCTTTTTCTACTTTCATGACCGTTCTACGAGATAAGTTGGCTTTTGAAGCGAGATCATCAATACGCCAGCCTCTATCGGTGCGCTTTGAGCGAATGGCGCTCCCCAGCGTTTCCATACTGAATTCGGTATTCAAATCAGGCATAGGTTGTGCCTTTACCATCTTACCTTTTTTCATAAGTGCCTTTTAATGTACTTTTGTCACTATTGGGTTCGTCTTAATATATAAGTTCACTATAACTCACTTTTGTTGTGACTGTATAAGAAATTATCTATAAGTGTAATTTAAGTCACTTATGGTTGGTTTGCGAGTTTAATACTTCTCTTTGTTCTCTATGAGAGAGTTTTATCAGCCAGAAGGACACATTTGGCAACAGAGTAGTATTCGGATTAGTATTGGGAGAAGACAGAGAAGAGTGCGTGATCGGGGCTTACCTGACCCATTACCTGACCCAAAATCGTCAGGTACAAAAAAAGGTTAGTAAACACTACGCTTACTAACCTTCTAGGATTTGGTGGCCCCTCCCAGACTTGAACTGGGGACCAATCGATTATGAGTCGACTGCTCTAACCACTGAGCTAAGGGGCCAAATTAGGTGTGTGATTATAGGGGATGGAGTTATGAGTGTCTACCCGCAAAATAGGGTAAATGCGCTTAGTTTTTATCCACTTAAACCATGAGATACAAAAAAGGTGAGCTTGTGCTCACCTTTTAGATTGGATAGGTTGCGATTACTCGTCTAGGAAGCTGCGCAATGTTTCAGAGCGGCTTGGGTGACGCAGTTTACGCAGTGCTTTCGCTTCAATTTGGCGGATACGCTCACGCGTTACGTCAAACTGCTTACCAACTTCTTCTAGCGTATGGTCTGTATTCATATCAATACCGAAACGCATACGCAGTACTTTCGCTTCACGAGGGGTTAGGCCAGCAAGAACGTCACGAGTCGCTGCTCTTAGGCTGGTGGCCGTAGCAGAATCAAGTGGTAGTTCAAGGGTTGTATCCTCGATAAAGTCACCAAGATGCGAATCTTCGTCGTCACCGATAGGTGTCTCCATAGAGATTGGCTCTTTAGCAATTTTCAGTACTTTACGAATTTTATCTTCTGGCATTTGCATGCGTTCTGCCAATTCTTCTGGCAGAGGCTCACGGCCCATCTCTTGCAGCATCTGACGTGAGATTCGATTCAGTTTGTTGATCGTTTCGATCATGTGCACTGGAATACGAATAGTACGTGCTTGGTCTGCAATTGAACGTGTGATAGCTTGGCGAATCCACCAAGTGGCGTAAGTTGAGAACTTATAACCACGGCGGTATTCAAACTTATCTACCGCTTTCATCAGGCCGATATTACCTTCTTGGATAAGATCCAAGAACTGCAGGCCACGGTTGGTGTATTTCTTCGCGATAGAAATAACCAGACGCAAGTTTGCTTCAACCATCTCTTTTTTCGCTCGACGAGCTTTCGCTTCACCGATAGACATGCGACGGCTGATGTCTTTAATGTTTTGTACATTCAAAGACGTTTCTTCTTCGATCATTTTCAATTTATGAATTGAACGACGAATGTCTTCTTCTTGCTGTCTGATTTTTTCTGCATAAGGTTTTTCTGAAGCGAGTACTTCATCTAACCATGCATCGCTTGATTCATTGCCAGTGAATAAGGCAATGAATGATTTCTTAGGCATTTTACCGTATTCGACCGCAGCTCTCATGATCAGACGTTCTTGAGTACGAACACGATCCATAGAGGTGCGAAGCTTGTTGACTAGGTAGTCAAATTGCTTTGGCGTGAGTCGGAATTCACGGAAAATATCCAACATCAACTCGGTGGCTTGGGCGGCTTTATTGCTGTCATAGCCATGCTCATTTTTCGCGAGTTGAAGATTTTGATACTTGTTGCGTAGTTCGGTGAATTTTTCTAGCGCAAGCTCAGGGTCGATTCCTGCATCTTCTTCAGAGTCAGTATCTTCGCTGTCGTCATCGTCGTCATCATCAAGATCGTCTTCATCAGCAAGGTCAGCACTAGCAAGCTCTGAACCGATATGGGTCGCTGTTGGGGCGTTCGTTGCATCTGAGTCAGGATCAACAAAACCTGATATCAGGTCTGTTAAACGAAGTTCTTCAGCAAGAACTTTGTCAAATTGCTCTAAGATGTATGGAATGGTGCCTGGATATTCAGCCACTGCGCGTTGAACTTGGTTAATACCATCTTCAATACGCTTGGCGATATCAATTTCACCTTCGCGAGTCAGCAGTTCTACGGTACCCATTTCGCGCATATACATGCGCACAGGGTCGGTAGTACGACCAATTTCGCTTTCTACACTGGATAATGCAGCGGCTGCAGCTTCGGCAGCATCCTCATCGGTGATTGCGTTGTCATCATTTAGAGCAAGATCATCGGCATCAGGGGCAGTTTCTACCACCTTAATGCCCATGTCATTGATCATCTGAATGATATCTTCTACCTGCTCGGAATCTACGATTTCTGCTGGTAGGTGGTCATTTACTTCGGCGTAGGTCAGATAGCCTTGCTCTTTGCCTTTAATGACAAGTAGTTTTAGCTGTGACTGCGGATTTTGATCCATAGACGGTATCCAACTTCATATCTGGTGAAGGAATTAGTATGCGAAATGCAAACCACATATACTAACAAATTTATTCATTGCTGACTATTTAAACTGGGTTACGCTTTCAAGTCTTTCATTAAGTCTTGAAGCTCCCGTCTCTCTTCGGCTGATAAACCGACGCTTCTTTCTTTTGCCTGCAGGTTTTCAATTTGCTTTTCGATGCATTGAGCCAATATTTTGTCCAATGAATCTAAAAATAGTTCTTCTTGGTTGTCTTCAACAAGTGGAATTTCCCAACTTGCGAGGCGAGACAGAAGGGTCTCGTTTTTATTACCGCGCCAGTGTTCAAGCAATTGGCCTGTAGTAATATTGGGGTACGCTTGACAATTCTCAAGTACCTCAATTAATAAACTTAAACCGGGTATGGGCAAGGATTGAACGCTGGAAATATCAGGCACCATTTCAGCATAGCTTGGATTTTGAATAAGCAAAGCGATCACTTCACGCATCGGTGTGCGTTTGAGCTCTTTGTGTGGCTGTGAGCGGTGTTTGTCTGATTCTGGCAGTGATGGCTTTTTATAAATCCCAGTTTTTTGCCCTAATATTTTGAGCAATTGCGCTTGTAGAGATGTGTCTGGCACTTTATTAATCAGTGGTAGTGCCAGCGCCTCAAGCGCCGCTTTCCCTTCGTTATTACCGACATCAACTTGTGACAGTAGGTTGGTAAATAGGTATTTGGATAAGGGTTCAGCATCTTGCACTAACTGTTCAAAGGCCGCTTTTCCATGGGTTCTGATGTAGCTATCTGGGTCTTCACCGTCAGGTAAAAACAGGAATTTAAGAATATTGCCACTTTTGAGATAACTCAACGCATTTTCCAGTGCACGCCACGCCGCTTCTCGCCCTGCTCGGTCACCATCATAGCAACAGACCACCGTATTGGTTTGGCGAAAAAGCAGTTGCAGGTGATCGCCTGTAGTTGAGGTTCCTAGCGAAGCAACCGAGTAGTCGACCCCATATTGCGCCAGAGCCACCACATCCATATAACCTTCAACCACTAATATTTGCGGGGGTTCACGATAGGCTTGCATGACATCGTATAGGCCATACAGCTCTTTACCTTTATGGAAAATGGGAGTTTCTGGTGAGTTCAGGTATTTTGGCGTTCCATCACCCGTAACGCGTCCACCAAAGCCGATCACTCGTCCGCGGCGGTCGCGAATGGGAAACATAATACGTCCACGAAAACGATCGTAGCGGTTGCCTTTGTCATTTTCGATCAACATGCCGCCAGTGACGAGCATCTCTTGGCTTTCTTGTTGTTGACCGAAGTTTTTGCGCACTAAATCCCATTCGTCAGCGATATAGCCAATACCAAATTTCTGCACGATTTCGCCAGAAAGACCGCGATCTTTTAGGTACTCGATGGCATGACGATTACCCGGAACTTTGAGTTGGTTGCGGTAAAACTGCGCAATGCTGCCCATTAAGTCATAAAGGGTGCGTTTTTCTTCACTATTGGCTTTAGGGGCTGATGAGAAATGGCCACTAGAGCGTTGCTCTCGGGGAACTTCTAGCCCCACAAAAGAAGCCAATTCTTCGATGGCCTCGACGAATTCAAGGCGTTCATATTCCATCATGAAGTCGATGGCGTTGCCATGCACGCCACAACCAAAGCAGTGATAGAACTGTTTTTCTTGGCTTACACTAAATGAGGGCGTTTTTTCATTATGGAATGGGCAGCAAGCACCGTAGTTCTTACCTTTTTTCTTAAGTTTCACACGTGCGTCTATGATGTCGACAATATCAAGTCGAGCAAGGAGATCATCAATAAAACTGCGAGGGATGTGTCCTGCCATAAAACCTAAAAGAAAAGATTAAAACGAATGATTAGATACAAACAAGCCGTGCGCTCCAGAGGATAGCACGGCTTGATGCAATTTGATGCGGGCATTTAAGCGAGTTTAGTTCGAACTAATCCGCTGACTTTACCCATATCTGCACGCCCTTGAATTTGCGGTTTCAAGACAGCCATCACTTTCCCCATGTCTTGCATGCCAGCAGCAGCGGACTGGGTGATCGCATCATCAATTAATGCGCTCACTTCATCATCGCTCAACGGCTGAGGCATAAATGCCTCAAGGATAGTGATTTCTGCTTGCTCTGCATCTGCGAGATCTTGACGATTGGCAGCTTCATATTGAGCGACAGAGTCGCGACGCTGTTTAACCATTTTTACCATCACAGCAAGAATATCGTCGTCGTTCAGAGTGATCTGCTCGTCGACTTCTCGTTGTTTGATCGCGGATAAGGCTAAACGAATAGTGCCAAGGCGTACTTTATCCTTGGCTTTCATCGCTAATTTTTGCTCTTCTTTGAGGATATCAATTAGAGCCATAACTCTCGTTCCTTAATGGAAAAAGGTTATTAGTACAGGCGAACGCGACGTGCGTTTTCGCGAGCTAGCTTCTTAGCGTGACGCTTTTGAGCTGCTGCTTTAGCGCGTTTGCGAACGGTAGTTGGTTTTTCATAGTGCTCACGACGACGCACTTCAGAAAGGATACCTGCTTTTTCGCAAGAGCGCTTGAAACGACGTAATGCAACATCGAACGGTTCGTTTTCACGTACTTTAACTATTGGCATATGCCTTTCACCTCAGGGGTTATTCGTTAACGCTGATATTTTGAGGCTTAAACCACAAGATTTCTTGTCTGTTTGCTCGGTTATCAGCTTGATCAAAAATGGTGCGGAATTTTAATCCGATCGCAATAGCTTTGTAAAGCACTTTGTCGATTATAGTCTGTACAAAATTTGTTTACGGAGCCAAGGCGGGGTAACATGGCGGCCATTTCCAATTGTTGATGAAAGCGTGCTGAGAAAATTATGCGCATTATTGGTATTGAAACCTCGTGTGACGAGACTGGCATCGCCATTTATGACGAAGAGAAAGGCTTACTTTCTCATCAATTGTACAGCCAAGTAAAACTGCACGCCGATTACGGCGGTGTGGTGCCGGAGCTTGCTTCTAGAGACCATGTTAAAAAGACCATTCCACTGATAAAAGCAGCGATGGCTGAAGCGAATTTGACGCCAGCGGATATTGATGGCGTGGCTTACACCGCAGGTCCTGGTTTAGTGGGTGCGCTGCTTGTTGGCGCGACGATTGGCCGTAGTTTGGCTTATGCGTGGAATGTGCCAGCGGTGCCTGTTCACCATATGGAAGGGCACCTTTTAGCTCCGATGCTTGAAGATAATCCGCCTCCGTTTCCGTTTGTGGCCGTACTGGTTTCCGGTGGTCATTCCATGATGGTAGAGGTGAAAGGGATTGGTGAATATAAGATCCTCGGAGAGTCTATTGATGACGCGGCCGGTGAGGCGTTTGATAAAACCGCGAAGCTGATGGGGCTTGATTATCCCGGGGGGCCATTGTTGGCTCGTTTGGCTGAAAAAGGAACGCCAGGGCGTTTTAAGTTTCCGCGTCCGATGACGGATCGACCAGGGTTAGACATGAGTTTCTCTGGTTTAAAAACATTTACAGCCAATACGATTGCAGCTAATGAGAATGATGATCAGACCCGAGCAGATATTGCGTATGCCTTTCAAGAGGCGGTGTGTGGCACTTTAGTGATTAAGTGCAAGCGAGCCCTTGAGCAAACTGGCATGAAACGTATTGTTATTGCCGGTGGCGTGAGTGCCAATAAACAGTTACGCGCAGAGCTTGGCGCACTGGCGAAAAAAATTGGTGGTGAAGTGTATTACCCGCGTACTGAGTTTTGTACCGACAACGGTGCAATGATTGCTTATGCGGGTATGCAGCGTTTAAAAAATGGTGAAACAGTCGATTTAGCGGTACAGGCAACACCTCGCTGGCCGATTGATCAACTTAAACCCATTATTTAGCGGGTGTCGCAACGGCCTCTTTTTAGAGGCCGTTTTGTTCTTTGGTACTTCCGTTTCTGTGGCGTTCTGTATTGATTTTAATTAGCCATTGCTTAAATTCTGCTCTGAGCTGTTATCGCTCATATCAATGCTACAATGCCAACCTACTTTACTAATATTGGATTCACAATGAAGACATTTGTTATTGATGATTGCCAGATGCGCTATTTGGATCAAGGGCAAGGTGAAGTGCTTGTTTTCGGTCACAGTTATCTGTGGGACAGCGCAATGTGGGCACCTCAGGTGGAAGCGTTGAGTCAACACTACCGCTGTATCGTGCCTGATTTATGGGCGCATGGTCAGTCAGATTTTGCACCGTCATCCATGAACACACTGAAAGATTATGCTCAGCATATTTTGGCTTTGATGGACCACTTATCGATTGAGCAGTTTTCTATCATTGGTCTTTCTGTAGGCGGAATGTGGGGGGCTGAGTTAGCCGTTCTTGCGCCTGCGCGCGTGAAATCATTAGTGATGATGGATACCTTTGTTGGTCTAGAGCCTGAAGTCAGCCATACAAAATATTTTGCCATGCTCGATGCGATTGCGGCGATGCAGCAAGTGCCAGCACCGATTGTTGATGCAGTTGTACCGATGTTTTTTGCAAAAGATGGCGAGCAGCAAGCTCCGGCATTAGTGGCTGGATTCAAGCAACATTTATCGGCGCTTACTGGTCAACAAGCGGTGGAAGTGGCTCGGTTGGGGAAAATGATCTTCGGTCGTCGTGACATGATTGAAGAGGTGGAGCAATTGAGGTTGCCAGTGCTGATTGCAGCTGGCGCTGAAGATATGCCTCGTCCGCCTCTTGAGGCTTACTTAATGAATGATGCCATTCACGGCAGTGAGTTAGAGGTTATTGCTAATGCTGGACATATCAGTAACTTAGAGCAACCTGAATACGTTACCGCCATGTTGACCCGTTTCTTGAAAAAAGCGCTTAGCTAGTCTTCTCTAATTAGCGGGTCATGCTTAATCAAAAAAGGCTTCGTAAGAGGCCTTTTACTTATTCGTCATTGACGTTATTTGCAAGCGGGTTTATCCATCATCCAAGCTAGCTCAAGAACCAAGCGTTTTTTTCTCACCCACTTTCGGCTCTGTGCCAGCCAATAACCGTTTAATATTTTGGTGATGACGAAACACGATAAGGCCGCACAGCATTGCTACCGGTAAGGTATATTGCGGTTTGATCAACCAAGTGTAGAACGGAGCGAGCAGCACCGTAACCAAAGCCGCTAAGGATGAATAGCGAAATAAAAATGCAACGCTGACCCAAGTCAATATGATAAATACGGTGAGATCTAAACCGATCGGTGCGATCGCTCCCAGTGCTGTTGCAACACCTTTTCCGCCTTTAAAATGAAAGAAAATAGGATACATATGGCCAAGGCAAGCGGCGATGGCGACTAGGCCCAATAGAATGGGGTCAATTCCCAAATAGTAGCTGCCCCATACGGGAATAGTACCTTTGAGCATGTCACACAGCAGTACCGCGATGGCGGCTTTTTTTCCACCAATGCGTAATACGTTAGTTGCTCCGGGGTTATTTGAGCCCATATTGCGAGGATCGGGCAGGCGTAATAAACGGCAGATCAACACCGCACTTGAGATCGAACCCAGTAAATAGGCAGAAATGATCATTATCAGTGCGAGTGGTGTCATAAGTACCTCTGCAGTGGAAATGCCCTAAAGCAAGTTCACAAGCCATTGTTAACCATGATGAAAAGCAAAAAAATGTTTTGGATTTCGCATCTCGACTCAGTTTGGGTATATGATATCGCGATTAGGCAAAATAGTACGATTTTTTACGTAATTAGGGTATCCGACCTCTAGAGGAAGAGACGCAAAAATGGACAAAGTCTTTATTGAACAGCTGACGGTAATTACGACCATTGGCGTGTATGATTGGGAACAAGAGATTAAGCAGAAGTTGGTGCTCGACATCGAAATGGCGCACGACAATCAACCCGCAGGTAAAAGTGATGATGTGAGCGATGCATTAGACTACGCACAAGTGAGTCAAGCGGTCATCGCGCACATCGAAAATGGTCGCTTTTTATTGGTAGAGCGTGTTGCAGAAGAAGTAGCAGAGCTTCTGATGCAGCGTTTTTCCGTTCCTTGGGTTAAAATTCGCTTAGCAAAGCCCGGCGCGGTAGCACAGGCATCCAGTGTTGGCGTTATCATTGAACGAGGCCATGCATGACGACGGTCTATGTTGGCGTCGGTTCTAATATTGAAAGACGCAAACATATCGAAGCAGCCATCGAGGAATTGTCGACCATCGGAAATCATCTACAGATCTCGACCATTTACGAATGTGCATCGGTTGGTTTCAATAGTGCGGCCTTTTATAATTTAGTCGTTGCGCTGGAAACAAGGCTTTCGTTGAGTGATTTCGTGGCGCAACTTCGAGCGATTGAATCTCGATGGGGGCGCGACCCGCAGGCGAAAAAATTTCAAGATCGCACCTTAGATCTCGATATTATCTTGTTTGGTGAAGAAATTTCAGCGCAAGACCCTGAACTGCCACGCAGTGATATCTTTAAATATCCATTTGTCATACAACCACTTTACGATTTGTCACCGGAACGGATCGTTCCCAATGATGGTCGTAGTGTGCGTCAAATATGGCAACAAGCGATCAATTTAGAATCGCTCAACCCTGTCAAACCTTGGTTCGACATTAATTAAGAGTTAATAATGAGTTATTTAGAAGCGTTTTTTTTGGCTTTGATTCAAGGCTTAACCGAATTTTTACCTATCTCCAGCTCCGCCCATTTGATTTTGCCTTCAGCCATTTTAGGCTGGGAGGATCAAGGTCTTGCCTTTGATGTGGCGGTGCATGTCGGCACATTAGCTGCCGTGGTTATCTATTTTAGGAAAGAAGTCGTGACTTTACTGCGCGCTTTTTTTGCCTCGATTTTTAAAGGCGAGCGCAGTAAAGAATCGAAACTGGCATGGATGATCGTACTAGCAACCATTCCTGCCTGTATTTTCGGCTTTTTTATGAAAGATATTGTTGAACTCTACCTACGCAGTGCTTGGGTGATAGCAACCACCACTATTATTTTTGGTCTATTACTGTGGTATGTCGATAAAAACGCTCCATTAGCGGATGATGAATACCAAGCCGATTGGAAAAAATCGCTGATGATTGGTTTGGCACAAGCGGTTGCGGTTATCCCCGGTACCTCTCGCTCAGGAGCGACCATCACTGCGGCGTTGTATCTTGGTTTTACTCGTGAAGCGGCCGCGCGTTTTTCTTTCTTGATGTCGATTCCTATCATTGTTTTGGCGGGTGGCTATTTAGGGTTAAAGCTGGTGACCAGTGGCGAACCTGTGCATTTTGGTTTCTTAACGACGGGTATCCTGACCTCCTTTATCAGTGCTTATATTTGTATCCATTTCTTCTTAAAACTGATTTCTAAAATGGGTATGACTCCGTTTGTCATTTACCGTTTAATTCTGGGTGGCGGCTTATTTGCGTTCCTAGTGATGAGTTAAATAAAGGCTTGTGGTATAAATAGCCATCATTTTCGTGCTGTGTTAGAGCGTCACTTTTTTTAAACAGCACGCTTTGTTTATCGTTTACGTTCTCTTTCATAGTGAACGTTTTGAATGGTTATAGATGTGATGCGACTTTTTGCGGTGACATTGGCGTTATTATTCGGTTTATTACAGTACGATTTGTGGCTCGGTAAAAATGGCATTGCTGATTATCGAACCATTGTCGATGAAATTGACGTGCAGCAACAAGTAAACGAAAACCTAACGCTACGAAATTCGGAAATGTTCGTCGAAATTGATGATTTACGACAAGGATTGGACGCGATTGAAGAGCGAGCGCGTCATGAATTAGGAATGATAAAAGCAGGTGAAACTTTCTATCGATTGGTCGGTGAGGATAGTCAATAAATGCCGCACAGTACGCTTTCTCTTACCGCGATTGTACCGGCTGCTGGTGTTGGCAGCCGAATGCAAGCAGATCGTCCGAAACAGTATTTAACCATACACAACAAAACCGTTCTCGAACACACAATAGCGACGCTGCTCGCGCACCCTAATATTGATCGCGTTGTTGTCGCCGTCAGTGACGATGATCCTTACTATTTTGCTCTGCCATTAGCCACTAACCCCAATGTTATTCGCGTCAGCGGTGGTCAAGAGCGAGCCGACTCGGTGCTCTCGGCGCTGCAATATGTTTTAGCTAATTCCCTAGGTGAATGGGTTCTCGTGCATGATGCAGCGCGGCCTTGTCTTACTTTTGCAGATATTGACCGATTGATTACGACAGCTAAAGAGCATCCGGTAGGTGCGATTTTAGCTGCACCCGTTCGAGACACAATGAAGCGTGCTGATGGCGAAAACAACATTGATCATACCGTTGATCGCGTCGCATTATGGCATGCACTCACCCCACAGATGTTTAGAGCCAAGCCGCTTTTTGAGGCTTTGTCGGATGCGTTAGATCAGCAAGTCATCATCACCGATGAAGCATCCGCAATGGAGTGGCAAGGGTTACATCCAGCGTTGGTCGCTGGGCGGGCGGATAATCTCAAAATTACGCAACCCGAAGATCTCGCTTTAGCTGAGTTTTACTTACGTCGTACTTCCTCACTAGCCGCAATAGGAAATAACCATGATTAGAATTGGCCACGGTTTTGATGTTCATAAGTTTGGCGGTGAAGGCCCAGTCATCATTGGGGGAATTGCCGTTCCTTATGAGCAAGGCTTAATTGCTCATTCCGATGGTGATGTCGCCTTGCATGCTTTAAGTGATGCGCTGCTTGGCGCGATTGCCGCAGGTGATATTGGCCGCCATTTCCCCGATACCGATGATAAATGGAAAGGGGCAGATAGCCGTGAATTATTGAAAGATGTCTATCGCCGTGTGAAAGCGCAAGGCTACCGTTTAGGAAATGCCGACGTCACCATTATCGCGCAAGCGCCGAAGATGGCGCCGTATATTGAAGCGATGTGCGCTGCCATTGCGCAAGATCTTGAAACGACGCTAGATAATATTAACGTCAAAGCAACCACAACCGAGCGCCTTGGTTTCACTGGGCGCAAAGAAGGTATTGCTTGCGAAGCGGTTGTCTTATTGATCAAATGTACTACAGATTAAATGCACGGTTGATCAAAGCATAATATTGCCTTAATAAAACGACCCAACAAATTGAAGAGGTAATGGTAATTCACTTACCTCTCCTTCTATGTAAAAACACGTTATTGATGGACTACCGCCAACGAATGGCACGCTCAGTAACGCGCAATAGCGGCTCATGCGTCGCTGTTTTTATTATTACCGCCAACTCGCGTCAGCGACGGATGAAAACATGTCAGATATATTATCTTCATTGGCTTACCTTTGTGGTAAACCAGCCGCTAAAGCCAAAATAAAAGCCAAGCCAGAGCACTTTAAAGTGATTGAAGACTTAGGATTCGAACTGGCAGGAAGTGGTGAACACTTAATGGTTCATATTCGTAAAACTGGTGAAAATACCAGTTTTGTGGTCAATGAATTGGCTAAAGCATGTGGTGTGAAATCAAAAGATGTGAGTTGGGCTGGTCTGAAAGATCGTCATGCGGTTACGCAGCAGTGGCTCAGTGTACATTTACCAAAAGGTGAGACGCCAGATTTCACCGAGTTTTTGGCTCAATATCCGAGCATCGAAATTCTGGAAACTACGCGTCACAATAAAAAGTTGCGCCCCGGAGATTTAGTCGGCAATCATTTTGAAATCACGCTTTCTGAAGTCACCGACACCGCCGAAGTCGTGACGCGATTAGAGCACATCGCCACGCACGGTGTGCCTAATTATTTTGGTAGCCAACGTTTTGGCAATCACGGCAATAACCTCAGTGAAGCGCGTCGCTGGGGAAAGGAGAACGTGCGTTCACGTAACCAAAATCAGCGCAGTTTGTATCTCTCGGCGGCCCGTTCGTGGATTTTCAACCAAATTGTCTCTGCCCGTATCGAGCAAGATAAGTTACACCAATTTATCGAAGGAGATATCGCACTTGAGGGAGAGAAAACGATCTTAGTCACCTTGGCGAATCTTACCGATCTCAATAACAAACTGGCATTGAATGAAGTGCAAATAAGTGCTGCTTTGGCGGGCGATAACGCACTACCGACGCAAGGTGAGGCTTTAGATTTAGAACAAGTTCACCTTGATGCTGAACCTGACTTGATGGCACTGATTCGCAGCAATCGTATGCGTCATGAGCGCCGGGCGCTGATGCTTAAGCCTCAGAATATTTCTTGGACAGTTGAACAAGACAATGTGACGTTACGTTTTGATTTAGATGCAGGAAGTTTTGCTACCTCAGTCATTCGTGAATTGGTTGAAGAGATAGCGGTTGAACGCGAGTTCTAAGGATAAAACTCGATGAAGATTTTATTAAGCAATGATGATGGTGTATACGCGCAAGGTTTAAATACCCTAGCACGCGCGCTGGCGGATCTCGCCGAGATCGTGATTGTCGCGCCGGATCGTAATCGGTCAGGAGCCTCCAATTCGCTGACATTAGAGCAGCCGCTTCGTGTGGATCTCATTGCACCCAATACCTATTCAGTGCAAGGCACACCAACCGATTGTGTGCATTTTGCACTCAATGAACTGCTCAAAGATGATCTGCCTGATTTGGTGCTGACAGGCATCAATCATGGTGCGAATTTGGGCGATGACGTGCTCTATTCGGGCACGGTTGCGGCGGCGATGGAAGGGCACTTTCTTGGGGTGCAAGCGATCGCGTTTTCACTGGTCGGGACGGCTAATTTTACTACGGCAGCCCAGATAGCACGTCAGTTGGTCGAACAGCATCTCAATGCCCCGATCCCAACCAATCGATTATTGAATGTGAACGTACCAGATCGTCCATTTGAGGAGTTAGCGGGTATTCAAGTGACGCGTTTAGGTGCTCGCCATCACGCAGAAAGTATGATTAAGCAGAAAGATCCTCGTGGGCATGATATTTATTGGTTAGGTCCTCCGGGTAAAGAGCAAGATGCAGGGCAAGGGACTGATTTCTATGCGATTGAGCATGGTTATGTCTCCTTGACGCCGTTGCAGGTTGATCTCACGGCTCATGAGTCACTGCCAAGTATGGATAACTGGTTGAAGGAAAAAGGGTAATGGCCAATCCACATGCCGACAGATTAATTGAATTTCTGATCGCGAATGGTATCCAAGATCAAACCGTTTTGGATGCCATTCATTGTTTGCCAAGAGAAAGCTTTGTTTCTCAGGCGATGATGCATCAAGCCTATGACAACAATGCCTTGCCGATAGGCCAAGGACAAACGATTTCACAACCTTACATTGTGGCAAAAATGACGCAGCTTTTAGAACTTGAGCCGCAGAGTAAGGTCTTAGAAATTGGCACAGGATCGGGTTATCAAACCGCTGTGCTTGCCCAGTTGGTTGAGCACGTGTATTCGATTGAACGGATCAAGTCATTACAGTGGGACGCGAAGCGTCGTTTAAAGCAACTTGATATTTATAACGTCTCCACTAAGCATGGTGATGGCTGGTTGGGCTGGGATGCTAAAGCTCCTTTTGATGCGATCATTGTTACGGCAGCGGCCGAATTTGTCCCAAATGCGCTGCTTGATCAGCTTGCGGAAGGTGGCCGTTTAGTGATCCCTGTCGGCAGTAGTGAGCAACAGTTATTGAAAATAGTTCGCCAAGGCGATGATTTTATTTCTAACACCATTGAGATGGTGCGTTTTGTTCCTTTAGTTGCCGGTGATTTAGCTTAGTGATGATGAGTAACCTAAGAAACAGAGTAATAATGGTGCTAATTAGTAGCGTCCTTATCGGATGTGCTGCTCATACTCCTGCACCTGTTTCTGGGCTCAATAAAGACTATAATGCCATTCCTCGTGGTAGTTATCGCGGCAGTTTTTACGAAGTGCAAAAAGGCGATACGCTCTATTTTATATCTTATGTCACAGATAAAAATGTAAACGACTTGATCCGTTTCAATAATTTAAAAAAACCTTACACCATTCATCCCGGTCAAAAACTCAAATTATGGATCCCCAATTACACGCCTCCTGCTTACGGTGGTAGTGGTGTAACAGAAGTCATTGTGGCTGCAACCCCTTCGAGCACAATGGCTGGCTTAGTTTCCCCCCCAATGGTTGTAGACGGAGTGAGTAAAAACTCTAATCAAAATAGTGGATCTAATGCCGCAAGTTCTTCGACCAAAGTCGCAAAGAAAGATCCTCCTAAGGTAGTTGAACAATCGAAATCAAAAGAGTATGTTGATTCAAAAGGTAAGCAAAATGTTAATGCTAATGTAACCTTTGCTAAACCAAAAGATGATAAAGTTTCAAAATGGTTATGGCCGACACAAGGGAGAATAATTAAAAACTTTTCAGCAGGCGATCAAGGAAATAAAGGGATCGATATCGCAGGACAGCGTGGTCAATCCATTTTATCAACTGCTGCAGGAACCGTTGTCTATTCGGGAAATGCATTAAGAGGTTACGGCAATCTTGTGATTGTTAAACATAACGATAACTACCTCAGTGCTTATGCTCATAACGATCGGTTACTGGTAAAAGAAGGACAAAGTGTTAAAGCTGGCCAAAAAATAGCAACCATGGGCAGCTCAGGAACCAGCAGTGTTCGTTTACACTTTGAAATTCGTTATCAAGGTAAGTCGGTGAATCCAAAACGCTACTTACCGTAAACATACTTGAAAGAGTCATGTAGCGACATTAGAAAGTAGTAATGTCTTGCTAGCTCGCCAGGGGGAGGCGCTATGAGTATCAGCAATGCAGTAACGAAAGTCGAAGAGTTTGAAGACCAAGAGATCATGGATTCGATTGAGGTTGATGAAGAACTCACCACCACTAAAAGCCAAAGCGATGACGATGTTCAAATCGAAGATGCCAAAGAAGGATTTGACGCGTCAACAAAAAGCTTAGATGCAACACAGATGTATCTTAGCGAGATTGGTTTTTCTCCATTATTAACAGCCCAAGAAGAAGTACTTTATGCTCGTCGTTCACTGAGAGGCGATGAAGCTGCTCGTAAACGCATGATCGAAAGTAACTTACGTTTGGTCGTTAAAATTTCTCGCCGTTATGGTAATCGTGGCTTAGCTTTACTCGATCTAATTGAAGAGGGTAATTTAGGCTTGATCCGTGCGGTAGAAAAATTTGATCCAGAACGTGGCTTTAGATTCTCAACCTATGCTACTTGGTGGATCCGTCAAACCATTGAACGTGCATTAATGAACCAAACGCGCACTATCCGTTTGCCAATTCACGTCGTTAAAGAGTTGAATATCTACCTTCGCACGGCTCGCGAGCTATCGCAGAAGTTAGATCATGAACCTACCGCAGAAGAAATTGCGTTCCAACTGGATAAGCCAGTAGAAGATGTCAGTAAAATGCTGCGTCTTAACGAGCGTATCAGTTCTGTTGATACACCGATTGGCGGCGATGGTGACAAAGCACTACTCGATATTATCCCAGATGCGAACAACTCTGATCCTGAAATTTCTACGCAAGATGATGATATCCGTGAATCACTACTGAATTGGTTAGATGAACTGAACCCAAAACAAAAAGAGGTACTTGCACGCCGTTTTGGGCTATTAGGTTATGAACCGTCCACCTTAGAAGAAGTAGGGCGCGAAATTAACTTAACTCGTGAACGAGTTCGTCAAATTCAAGTGGAAGGCCTACGTCGTTTGAGAGAGATCTTGGTTAAACAAGGCTTGAACATGGAAGCGCTGTTTAATGTTGAATACGACTAAAGGTTGGTTCAACAAGACCTTGATTCATAAAACCATTGATTTATAAAACCGTTGATTTATAAAACTATTGCATAAAAGCACAAAAGGCACCGACTTAAAATCGATGCCTTTTTTATTTTTAATATCAGATTTTTACATTAGCTTCTTCAAGCGATAAAGCGCTTCTAACGCTTGGCGAGGCGTTAGATCGTCAGGATCAATAGCTGCTAATGCCTGTTCGACTTCGCTTGGGTCTGGGATCAAACTGAGTTGATTAGCAATATCTACGGTTGAGCTTTTGCTGCCATTGGGCTGCTGTTGGCTCAATAACTCGAGCTGCGACAGTTTAGCGCGCGCGTTTTTGATCACTGTTTTAGGCACGCCAGCAAGACCTGCCACTGCTAGGCCGTAAGATTTACTTGCCGCCCCTTCTTGAACCGCATGCATAAAGGCAATGCTATCGCCATGTTCCACGGCATCTAAATGCACGTTGGCTAAGTGAGGTAGCTGGTTTGGCAGCTCGGTCAGTTCAAAATAATGAGTGGCAAATAGCGTTAGCGCGCCAATTTGGCTTGCGAGCCATTGTGCACTTGCCCAAGCCAGTGATAACCCATCATAGGTACTGGTGCCGCGGCCAATTTCATCCATCAATACCAAGCTATTTTGTGTCGCATTATGCAAAATGTTGGCAGTTTCGGTCATTTCAACCATGAAAGTAGAGCGACCAGAGGCGAGATCGTCCGATGCACCAATGCGGGTGAAGATGCGGTCAATCGAACCGATGTGTGCTGCTTCTGCTGGCACATAGCAACCGATATGCGCTAATAAAGTAATTAATGCAGTTTGGCGCATGTAGGTCGATTTACCGCCCATGTTAGGCCCGGTAATGATCAACATTTTTCGTTGCGGATTGAGCTCAATTGGGTTGGCAATGAAGGGTTCATTCATCACTTGCTCGACGACAGGGTGACGGCCCGCTTGGATATGGATCGCTGGCTCTTTACTCAAGGTCGGGCGACAGTAATCTAAGCTTTCAGCGCGCTCGGCAAGGTTTTGCAACACATCGAGCTGCGATAGCGAAGATGCAAGGTTTTGCATCTGCTCTAAATGAGGCAACAATAAGTCAAATAACTCTTCCCAAAGCTGCTTTTCCACTGCCAGTGCTTTTGATTTCGAGTTGAGCACTTTATCTTCATGCGCTTTTAGCTCGGCAATAATATACCGCTCGGCATTTTTCAGCGTTTGGCGGCGCACATAGTGGGGAGGAACAAGGTGACTCTGGCCACGGCTGACTTGAATGTAGAAACCGTGAATCGCGTTGTAGCCGACTTTTAGCGTATCAATGCCGTGACGTTCGCGCTCTTCAGCTTCTAATTTATTCAAGTATTCGGTTGCGCCGTTGGCTAAATCACGCCATTCATCCAGTTCGGCGCTGTAGCCATCGGCAATCACGCCACCATCACGAATCACAACTGGTGGGTTGTCTTTGATTGCTCGCTCAAGCAGTGTGCACAGCTCATCCAATGGCTGTACATGATGAGTTAACTGAACTAAGTGGGGTTGCGATAAGGGTTGCAGTATTTCACTGAGCTGCGGCAATTGCTGCATCGCATGTCGCAGGCGTGCTAAGTCTCTTGGGCGAGCGGAACGCAATGCCAAACGAGCAAGAATACGTTCAATATCGCCAATCTGTTTCAGCACAGGTTGTAATTCACTAAACAGAGCAAGCTGTTTCAACTCGCCGATCGCATCAAGGCGTTGATTCAGCGTATCAATACAGCGCATCGGTTGGTGTAACCAGCGTTTAAGCATGCGGCTGCCCATTGGGGTGGCGCAATGATCGAGCACTTCCGCTAAGGTGTTATCAAAGCCACCGGACAAGTTCTGCGTGATCTCTAAATTACGGCGCGTGGCGGCATCTAAGATCACCGAGTGATCTTGGCGATCAAACGTCAGTGAACGAATATGAGGCAGTGCAGTGCGCTGCGTATCTTTCACGTATTGAATCAAGCAGCCAGCGGCGCATAAGCCCAGTTTAGCCTGTTCTACGCCAAAACCGACCAAATCACGCGTACCAAATTGTTGGTTCAACTGCTGTTTTGCTGTCTCTAACTCAAATTCCCAAATAGGGCGGCGACGGTTTCCTTTGCGATTGCCCATTAAAGTGACTGGCGTGAAATCTTCAGGGAAGAGCAGTTCGCGCGGTGCGGTGCGTTGCAGTTCGGCGGCCATCGCCTCTTCGGTTTTTGGCTCACTCAGTTGGAAGCGCCCTGAAGTGATGTCTAAGGTTGCGTAGCCAAAGCGACCATCGTGGTGGTAGATGGCGGCAATTAAGTTATCGACTCGCTCAGAGAGCAAGGCTTCATCCGTGACCGTGCCGGGCGTGACAATCCGCACCACTTTACGCTCAACGGGGCCTTTGCTGGTGGCAGGATCGCCAATTTGTTCACAAATCGCGACGGATTCGCCCTGCTGTACCAATTTCGCTAAGTAACCTTCCACGGCGTGATAGGGAACGCCCGCCATTGGAATAGGCTCACCCGCAGAAGCACCGCGTTTGGTGAGTGATATTTCCAGCAATTGCGATGCGCGTTTAGCGTCATCGTAAAACAGCTCGTAGAAATCGCCCATCCGATAAAAGAGCAGAATATCGGGGTTTTCGGCTTTCAATCGCAGATATTGCCGCATCATCGGGGTGTGCTGTGGTGAAGACTCGGCGGAAGATGCGCTGGATTTGCTCATGTTATTCGTCACTCGATTATCAATGGCTGACTGTGAAAATGACCACCCTACAGGAATGGCAGCGGCCTTAGCTCTGACATGAGTTAGAAAGAATCGTCAGAACATGCATTTAAATAGTTGGAGAGGATAACAAACTTCGCTATTGCTGAGCAATCAAGGGATGCTGATGTGGAAGCAAAGCCAAGGGCTAAAGAATGATGAGCGCGTCAGCACTGATTAGCCCGTTGGGTTGGAGATTTGATCTAAGAAAAAAGACCGGATGAGAGATAACGATCGCCTCGATCGCAAATGATGGCGACAACCACCGCTCCGGGATTTTGTTGCGCGATTTGTAACGCCGCGAAAACGGCGCCTCCAGAGCTGACGCCAGCGCAAATACCTTCTTGGGTTGCCAAAGCACGAGCCGTATTGATGGCATCTTGCTCTTCAATATCGAGTACTACATCAACACGTGATGATTCAAAAATGCCGGGTAAATAAGCTTGAGGCCAGCGGCGAATGCCCGGAATTGCACTGCCTTCTGCTGGTTGTAAACCGACAATGCTTATCTCTGGATTTTGCGTTTTTAGATAGCGAGAAGTGCCCATGATGGTGCCCGTTGTGCCCATACTTGAGACAAAGTGGGTGATTTCCCCGTGGCTTTGTTGCCAAATTTCTGGGCCAGTTGAATCAAAATGAGCTTGCGGGTTGTCGGGGTTATTGAATTGATCGAGTACTTTTCCTTTGCCTTCACTTTGCATTTTTAATGCTAAATCGCGCGCTCCTTCCATGCCTTGCTCTTTGCTGACTAAAATGAGCTCACAACCATACGCTTTCATCGCGTCTTTACGCTCTTGGGTGGCATTATCCGGCATGATTAAAATCATTTTGTAGCCTTTGATGGCGGCCGCCATTGCCAGCGCAATACCCGTGTTGCCGCTGGTCGCTTCAATGATGGTATCGCCCGGCTGGATCTCTTGGCGACGCTCTGCTTGCACTATCATATTGAGTGCTGGGCGATCTTTGACTGAACCTGCTGGGTTATTGCCTTCTAGCTTGACCAATACGGTGCTTGAGGTGTGAGCTGCCAGTCGCTGCAAGCGAACTAAAGGTGTTTGCCCGACATATGCTTCAATCGTTGGAAAGTCCGCCATCATGTTGTCCTTAATTTTTTAGTCGGAAGAGTAAGATGACGTATCCACCTTACCGAACACTACTATAAAGTCGTGCTGGTAATTGGCATACAATTTATTGCTAGAGTTTATTCCAAAAAGTTCTAGTTATCCTCTTTGTTATAATTCATTTTCCTCATACTCTAATTGCCAAGGACGCCATTTTGGCCGTAGTGATTAGGGAGTAGCAATATATGAAGTTCATCAAGTCAGCCTTAGCCAGCTTATTAGTTGTAGGATCGTTGAATGTTTCGGCCGCAGATCAAACCATTCTCAACTCATCGTACGACATCGCTCGCGAGCTGTTTGCTTCTTATAACCCAGTGTTTGAAAAACACTGGCAACAAAAGACAGGCCAAACAGTGGAGATCAAACAGTCGCACGGTGGGTCATCTGCGCAAGCTCGCTCAATTTTGCAGGGGTTAGCCGCCGATGTAGTGACATTCAATCAGGTAACGGATGTTCAGGTGCTGCACGATCGTGGCAAGCTTATCGATGCTAATTGGCAAGAAAAATTGCCCAATGCAAGCTCACCTTACTACTCCACGACCGCATTTTTAGTGCGCAAGGGAAATCCAAAAAATATTCAAGATTGGGGCGATCTCGCTAAAGCTGATATGGCTTCTGTATTCCCCAATCCTAAAACCTCAGGTAATGCACGTTATACCTATTTGGCCGCGGTCGGTTATGCACAAAAGACTTTTGGCAAAGAGAACCAAGCCGAGCAGGATCAATTCCTCAAACAATTTTTAGCTAATGTAGCGGTATTTGATACTGGCGGCCGTGGTGCGACTACTTCGTTTGTTGAACGTGGCATTGGCGATGTGCTGATTACGTTTGAATCTGAAGTGAACAATATTCGTCAGCAGTATGGCGTGGATGAATATCAAGTTGTGGTACCTAAGACCTCTATCTTGGCCGAGTTTCCCGTGGCCGTGGTGGAAAAAAATGCCAAGCGTAAAGGCACGCTTGAAGTAGCCAACGAATATCTTGCTTATCTGTACAGTGAAGAAGCGCAACGTTTGCTGGCTGGGTTTAATTACCGCGTTCATGATGAAAAAGTGAACGCAGAATTTGCTGATCGCTTCCCTGAAGTTGAATTGCTAACAGTTGAGAGCATTGCTGGCGGGTGGGAAAGTGCCATGAAACTTCATTTTGCCAATGGCGCGAAGCTTGACCAACTTCAACGTCGTTAATTCGTCATCGCCACCTGCGCTGAGTGTGGGTGGTTTTCTTACGCATCCGTTTTGTTTCGAGGGTTTATGAGCCATTCCTTCACCGCTTCTTTATCTCGCCCACGCCATAAAAGGGTGCTACCCGGATTTGGTATTAGCCTCGGTACTTCGCTGTTTTTTGTCAGCTTAGTGCTGCTATTGCCCGCCAGTGGTTTGATTATGCAGACGAGCCAAATGTCGCTCACCGAGTATTGGCAGGTGGTGGCGGACCCTCGTGTACTGGCCAGTTACAAAGTAACGGTGGGCGCGGCACTCATCGCCTCATTGTTTAATGGCTTGCTAGGATTATTGCTCGCTTGGGTGCTGGTTCGTTATGATTTTTATGGCAAACGTATTCTTGATGCTTTAGTCGATTTACCGTTTGCTTTGCCTACCGCCGTTGCAGGCATCACGTTGGCGACGCTTTACTCATCCAATGGCTGGGTGGGCAGCGTACTTGGCGAGCTTGGAATTAAAGTGGCTTATACCCCCTTGGGTATTGTTGTCGCGATGGCGTTTACCAGTATTCCGTTTGTGGTGCGCACGGTACAACCCGTCTTGGAGGAGATCTCCAAAGAAGAGGAAGAAGCGGGAATGACGTTAGGCGCATCAGACAGCGCCGTATTTTGGAAAGTGATCATGCCTTCGATTCGTCCAGCACTATTGGTTGGTATTGCACTCTCATTTACGCGTAGCTTGGGCGAGTTTGGTGCAGTGATTTTCATTGCGGGCAATATGCCTTACGTCAGTGAAATTACCTCATTAATGATTTTTGTACGCTTACAAGAATTTGATTTTCCGGCGGCGAGTGCCATTGCCTCGGTAGTATTGATGGCATCGTTATCGCTGCTACTACTGATCAATCTATGGCAAGGCGCATACCTGCGTCGAATTCATGGACGTTAAGGAACCGATGATGAAAGCACATCAACCGTTACGA
Source organism: Vibrio sp. ZOR0018 (assembly GCF_963865925.1). Classification (NCBI taxonomy): domain Bacteria; kingdom Pseudomonadati; phylum Pseudomonadota; class Gammaproteobacteria; order Vibrionales; family Vibrionaceae; genus Vibrio; species Vibrio sp. ZOR0018. Next base: position 77,284 of record NZ_CAWMCN010000163.1, read on the forward strand.
GTCGGAGAAGCACCTTGGGTGAAGTGGAGTTTGATTGGCTTTGCGCTGTTTTGGGTTGCATTGTTGCTGATTATCCCGCTAGTGAGCATTTTCAAACAAGCCTTTGCCAGTGGTTTATCGACTTATATTAGTCATTTAATTGAACCCGATACGCGTCATGCCATTGGTTTAACACTGCTAGTTGCGCTACTCACGGTGCCAATTAACTTAGTGTTCGGCGTGTTATTGGCTTGGGCAGTGACTCGTTTTGAATTTCCGGGTAGAAAAATATTAACCACTTTAATTGATATTCCGTTTGCCGTATCACCGGTTGTTGCAGGCCTTCTGTATTTACTGCTTTACGGCAGCAGCGGCTGGTTAGGCGAGTGGTTGTTTGAGCGCGATCTGCAAGTGATGTTTGCTTGGCCGGGAATTTTATTGGTCACGGTTTTTGTGACTTGCCCGTTTGTCGCGCGTGAGCTGATCCCGCTGATGCAGCAGCAAGGCCGCTCGGATGAAGAGGCAGCGGTTATTTTGGGTGCATCTTGGTGGCAACTGTTTCGTCGCGTCACCTTACCGAATATTAAATGGGCGTTGATTTACGGTGTCATCCTAACCAATGCGCGTGCCATTGGTGAATTTGGTGCAGTAGCAGTTGTGTCTGGCAATATTCGTGGTGAAACCAATACCTTACCGCTACATGTGCAGCTACTGTATGAAGATTATCAATCGGAAGCGGCGTTTGCTAGCGCCTCACTATTGGCTTTCATTGCATTATTAACCTTAGTTTTTAAAGCTTATGTTGAATGGCGTCAACACAACAATCAGACAAAAACGAACAGAGAGCAAGAGACGGTATGAGTATACGTTTAGACAACATTTCCAAACAATTTGGTCAATTTCAAGCGCTCTCTCCGCTCTCGTTACAGATTGATGATGGCGAGATGATTGGCTTACTTGGTCCTTCCGGCTCAGGCAAAACCACTTTGTTGCGCATTATTGCCGGCCTTGAAGGAGCCGATAGCGGAACCATTCATTTTAGAGATCGCGATGTGACTCATGTCCACGTCCGCGAGCGCCGAGTTGGCTTTGTGTTTCAAAACTACGCACTTTTTCGTCATATGACGGTGGCCGACAATGTCGCGTTTGGTTTGCAAGTGATGGATCGCCGTCATAGACCAGCGGCGGCGGAAATAACCAAAAGAGTCAAACAGCTGTTGGATATTGTACAACTTGGCCATTTAGCTGAGCGCTATCCTGAACAACTTTCCGGTGGGCAAAAGCAGCGCATCGCCTTGGCTCGCGCTCTTGCAACAAAGCCGGAAGTGCTACTGCTGGATGAGCCTTTTGGCGCACTGGATGCCAAAGTGCGTAAAGAATTGCGCCGCTGGTTGCGCAGCTTGCATGAAGAGCTCGGTTTTACGAGCGTATTTGTCACCCACGATCAAGATGAAGCACTTGAACTCTCTGATCGCGTGGTCGTGATGAGCAATGGCCGCATCGAACAGATCGACTCGCCAGTACAGCTTTATGCTCAACCGAACAGTCGCTTCGTCTTTGACTTTTTTGGCAATGTGAATGTATTCCAAGCCAACTGGAATAACGAGCAGTGGGTCAACGGCCAATCGTTTATCTTACCGCCGAAAGATCACGCGATTAATCAATCAGGAAAGTTGTATGTGCGCAGCCATGAGTTGAGCCTATCGAATAAACAAAATAGCCAAGCTTCATTGCCTTTTGAAGTGGTCTCTGTCAATCCTGTTGGCGCGGAAGTGCGAGTTGAACTCGCGCCAGTAGGCTGGGAGAGTGAGCAATTATGGGAAGCAAAATTAACCCATAGAGCATTGAGTGAACAACCACTCACACGAGGCGACAAAACCTTTGCTACACCACAAGTGGGCTACTTTTTTGGTGGGGAGAGCAGCACTCCGCACACTATTCGTTGGCCATTCTTAGACGCAGATAGTTTAATGTTTGAGATCTAAATACAACGGACGAACGATTCAGAATGGGCACGCTTGCGTGCCCATTCTGTTTTCTGATGATTCAATCTGCTATAAAGGTTCAAGCGAAAATAACGTGGCTTTGGAGAGGGCGTAATGAAAGCGATTTTTGCATTAAGTGAGCAATTAGGTCAGCAATTGTTAGCACAAAAAGAGATCCTCACCAGTGCTGAATCATGCACTGGCGGTGGTGTGGCATTTGCACTTACCGAGGTTGCAGGAAGTTCGGCTTGGTTTGAACGATCGTTTGTGACCTACAGTAATCTCGCTAAACAAGAGATGCTCGGTGTCAAAGCACAGACACTGGTGGATTTTGGCGCGGTTTCCGAACCCGTTGTGCGCGAAATGGTACAAGGAGCACTTTTGCATTCCCAAGCCACTATTGGTGTAGCGATCAGTGGTATTGCTGGTCCTGACGGTGGTAGCGCAGAAAAACCAGTGGGAACCGTATGCTTTGCATGGGCTTCTAAGCAAGGCTGGGAACGTGCTGAGACGCTTTGTTTTAAAGGCGATCGCGCACAGGTGCGCAAGCAGGCGATTACTCATGCATTACAAGTGGTGAGTCACTTTTTATCGCAGCCAAATTGAACCTAGTCGAAATTTTTTCGACACAGCTATGGACACTGTATGAATCAACAGTATAATTAACCCCAATTGGCGACTAAAGAGTCGATAAAAAATTTAACGAGCCGCTACCCACAGCGACAGTTTGGAGAAAGTAATGGACGAAAATAAGCAGAAGGCGCTAGCCGCAGCACTGGGTCAAATTGAAAAGCAATTTGGTAAAGGTTCGATCATGCGCCTTGGTGACAACCGTACAATGGATGTTGAAACCATTTCTACCGGTTCACTTTCTTTAGATATTGCATTGGGTGCTGGCGGTTTACCAATGGGACGTATCGTTGAAGTCTACGGCCCTGAATCATCAGGAAAAACAACGTTAACGCTGGAATTGATCGCAGCAGCACAACGAGTGGGTAAAACCTGTGCTTTTATCGATGCAGAACATGCCCTTGACCCAATTTATGCTAAAAAACTGGGTGTAAACATCGATGAGCTGTTGGTTTCACAACCTGATACGGGCGAACAAGCGCTTGAAATTTGTGATGCCTTGGCCCGTTCTGGTGCCATTGATGTTATCGTCATTGACTCTGTGGCTGCACTGACACCAAAAGCTGAAATTGAAGGTGAAATGGGCGATAGCCACATGGGTCTACAAGCCCGTATGCTTTCTCAAGCGATGCGTAAGTTAACGGGTAACCTAAAACAGTCCAACTGCATGTGTATCTTCATCAACCAGATCCGTATGAAAATTGGTGTGATGTTTGGTAACCCTGAAACCACAACAGGTGGTAATGCCCTTAAATTCTACGCTTCAGTTCGTTTAGATATTCGTCGTACAGGCTCTATTAAAGAGGGTGACGAAGTCGTGGGTAATGAAACGCGTATTAAAGTGGTTAAGAACAAAATCGCGGCTCCCTTTAAACAAGCGGATACTCAAATTCTTTACGGACAAGGTTTTAACCGTGAAGGTGAATTGGTTGATCTTGGCGTGAAACATAAATTGGTTGAGAAAGCGGGCGCTTGGTATAGCTATAACGGTGATAAAATTGGTCAAGGTAAAGCAAACGCTTGTAAATTCTTGAGAGAGAATCCAGCTGCAGCTATGGCTCTTGATACTAAGTTACGTGAAATGCTGCTCAATCCAGCCGAGTTAATTGTTGAAGAACCTATTTTGAGCGAAATGCCTCAAGAAGAAGAGTTGTAATCTTCTCCATGTTTATATTTCAACAAAGCCCTGCAATGCAGGGCTTTGTTTTATCCATGACTAATAGGGACAGTATGTATTCCTCTAAATTCAAATCGACGTTATCGTGCAAAGAGTGCGCATTGCAATTACTGAGCCGACGAGATCACAGCGAGCATGAGCTACAGCAAAAGCTCATGAGTAAAGGGTATGATTCGGAAATTATCGTTCAAACCATGAGTTACTGCCTTGAGAACCATTATTTGGATGAACTGCGCTATGCCGCAAGTCAAATAAGACAACATGTCACTAAAGGTCATGGTGAGCGGCGTATTCGACAAGAGCTGAGCCAAAAAAGAGTCAGTAGCGATGATATTGAAACCGCTTTATATCAAGAGCCTCAAGATTGGTTTGAATTGGCAAAAGCGGTGGCTGAAAAAAAATTCAGAGAACCTGCGGAAAAAGGTTCAAAAGAACATGCCAAACAAGTGCGTTTTTTGCAGTATCGAGGTTTTAGCTTCGAGCAAATTAGCTACGCTTTATCATCATCGGAAGCTTAACTCTTCGTCTGATCCGCAATTTATTTCCTGCCATGCCTTTTCTATAAGAAAACTAGTCGAACTCTTGTCCATGCTTTACAATAACGCAAAATTCTAACTTGAGTATTTCAGGAAGAGCTGCATGTTTATGAGCACTGATGAGGTTCGCCGCGCGTTCCTCTCGTTCTTTGAAAGTAAAGGACACCAAATTGTTGATAGTTCATCATTAGTCCCCGCTAATGACCCAACCCTGTTGTTCACAAATGCAGGAATGAACCAATTTAAAGATTGTTTTCTTGGTTTAGAAAAGCGTGCTTATACACGTGCAACAACGGCGCAACGTTGTGTGCGAGCTGGTGGTAAGCATAACGATCTGGAAAACGTTGGTTTTACCGCTCGTCACCATACCTTTTTTGAAATGTTGGGTAACTTCAGCTTTGGTGATTATTTCAAAGAAGACGCTATTGCATACGCGTGGGAGTTTCTTACTGTAACACTCAAGTTGCCCGCTGATCGTCTACTGGTTACCGTGTATGAAACCGATGATGAAGCATTTGATATCTGGAATAAAAAAGTAGGCATTCCGGCTGAGCGCATTATTCGCATTGGCGATAAACCGGGTGGTAAAGCTTATGAGTCAGACAACTTCTGGCAAATGGGTGATACGGGTCCGTGTGGTCCTTGTACTGAAATTTTCTATGATCATGGCGATCATATCTGGGGTGGTCCTCCAGGTTCGGCAGAGGAAGATGGCGATCGTTTCATTGAAATTTGGAACAACGTCTTCATGCAGTTTAACCGTCATGCCGATGGCACGATGGAGCCACTTCCAAAGCCTTCCGTTGATACTGGTATGGGTATTGAACGTATTTCTGCGATCATGCAGGGTGTTCACTCAAACTATGAAATTGATGTGTTTCAAGCCTTGATTAAAGCCGCCGCTGATGTAACGGGTTATGACGATCTTTCCAATCAATCGCTACGCGTTGTTGCTGATCACATCCGTTCTTGTGCTTTCTTGATTGTGGATGGTGTGATGCCATCGAATGAAGGCCGTGGCTATGTACTGCGTCGGATTATTCGTCGAGCGGTGCGTCATGGTAATAAATTGGGCGCACAAGGTGCCTTTTTCCACAAACTGGTTGGCCCATTAGCACAAGTGATGGGAACGGCTGGTGAAGAACTGAAAAAGCAGCAAGCGCTTGTAGAAAAAGTGCTGCGCATTGAAGAAGAGAACTTCGGTCGCACTCTTGAACGCGGTATGGCGATCCTCAATGATGCACTCGATAATTTAGAGGGTAGCGTACTGGATGGTGAAACTGTCTTTAAACTTTACGATACCTACGGTTTTCCGGCTGATTTAACTAATGATGTTGCACGTGAACGTGAGCTGACCATTGACGAACAAGGTTTCGAAAAAGCGATGGAAGAGCAGCGTCAACGAGCGCGTGAAGCGGGCCAATTTGGCACTGACTACAATGCAATCATTAAAGTTGATACCAATACCGCTTTCTGTGGCTACAGCGCGACACAAGGCGAGAGCCTCATTGCCGCTATGTTTGTTGACGGCAATGAAGTTGACACTCTATCTGCGGGTGATAAAGCGATTTTGATCTTGGGCGAAACACCTTTCTACGCTGAATCCGGTGGTCAATGTGGTGATGCGGGTGTTATTCAAACGGCCACGGGCTTGTTTAAAGTTGAAGATACACAAAAACTCGGCAACGCCATTGCTCATCACGGTGAACTCATCGAGGGCGTACTCGCCAAAGGCGATGAAGCGAAAGCCATTGTTGATGCTAAGCGCCGCGCTGCAATTTCACTGAACCACTCCGCCACACATTTGTTGCATGCTGCACTTCGCCAAGTATTAGGTTCGCACGTGGCGCAAAAAGGCTCATTGGTAAAAGCGGAAAGCTTGCGTTTTGACTTCTCTCATTTAGAAGCAATGACGCCCGTAGAGCTAAAAGAAGTGGAACGTCTAGTGAACGCGCAAATTCGCCGTAACCACACGATTGAAACTAATATTATGGACATCGAAGCGGCAAAAGCCAAAGGTGCTATGGCACTGTTTGGTGAAAAATACGACGATGAAGTTCGTGTATTGTCGATGGGGGATTTCTCAACCGAACTGTGTGGTGGTATTCACGCAAGTAACACCGGTGACATCGGCCTATTCAAAATAGTTTCTGAAGGCGGTATTGCCGCTGGCATTCGTCGTATTGAAGCGGTGACGGGTGAAGGCGCGCTGGATCTATTGGATCAACAGCAGGCTCAATATGAAGTCAAAGTGGCTGAAATGGCGGCTAAAGCGAAATCTTTGGAAAAAGAGTTGCAGCAGTTAAAAGATAAACTTGCAGCGAAAGAAAGTGCCAATCTGATCAGCAATGTAAAAGAAATTGCGGGTGTGAAAGTGCTAGTTGCTCAACTTAATGGCGCCGATAACAAAGCGCTGCGTGGTATGGTTGATGAGCTAAAAAATCAGTTAGGCAGTGGCATTATCATGCTGGGTAATGTGGCTGATGATAAAGTGGGTTTGATTGCGGGTGTGACCAAAGATCTTACCGCCAAAGTTAAAGCAGGAGAGCTGGTCAATATGGTTGCCTTGCAAGTAGGTGGTAAAGGTGGCGGCCGTCCGGATATGGCTCAAGCGGGAGGTACGGATGTTAATGCCTTGCCTAGCGCTTTAGCTTCAGTAGATGCTTGGATTGCTGAGCATCTATAAACCGCTGTAATAAGTCACGCTCAATCACTGTTTTTTGATTGGGCGTAATTTTATTTACCAAACCAAGTGGTCTAATTGGCGCAATAGGATACGAGCCAGTTATCTGCTTGGTTTTGTTTTTGTAACTACTGAATCGATACTCAATATAGTGCTCTGCTTTCGATTTGGTCCTAATGAGACTTTGGTCTTGGGAAGGTGAAGATAGGTGAAAAAGCCCCTTATCGTGCAAAAGTTTGGCGGAACCTCGGTGGGTTCAATAGAACGAATCCATACCGTCGCTGAACACATCATTAAGGCGAAGAATGATGGTAATCAAGTGGTTGTAGTTGTTTCTGCAATGTCAGGAGAAACCAATCGACTGTTGGGCTTAGCACAACAAATCGATAGTGTACCAACTGCAAGGGAACTTGATGTTTTGCTCTCTGCTGGTGAGCAAGTGTCTATGGCGCTATTAGCGATGACACTCAATAAATTAGGCTATTCAGCTCGCTCACTAACCGGAGCTCAAGCGAACATTGTGACCGATAATCAACACAATGACGCGACGATTAAAATGATTGATACTCGAACGATTACCGAGTTGCTGGCACAAGATCATATTGTGGTGGTAGCGGGTTTTCAGGGTGTGAATGAGAATGGGGATATCACCACTTTAGGACGTGGAGGTTCTGATACTAGCGCTGTGACGCTAGCGGGAGCTCTTAAAGCCGATGAGTGTCAAATATTCACTGATGTGGATGGTGTTTACACATGTGATCCACGTGTGGTTGCAACGGCTCAAAAATTAGAGATCGTTGATTTCCCGTCAATGGAAGAAATGGCACGTAAAGGCGCTAAAGTTCTGCATTTACCTTGTGTGCAATATGCGTGGGAAAATGAAGTTCCTTTACGCGTACTGTCTACTTTTGATGTAAACGCAGGCAGTCTAATCAAAGGTGAGCAGTGTCATAAAGCAGTATGTGGCATTGCGATTCAACGCGATATGGCGCTTATTACTGTGCAACATGATCATTTCCCGAGTTTAGCCAAGCAGTGCCAAATGCTCGGTGTGGAAGTGTGGAGTGTGATCGAAGAGGCAGAATGGACAGGTGTCATTATAAAACGAGACGCTTGTGCTAAATTAGCTCTGGTTTTCAATGACAAAATCCGTAATAGTGAACCCGTTAGTTTATTGACCACGGTAGGTTTACTAGCTCAGGAATTAGTTGAACGCTCATGTGAATTACTTGCAGAACAAGGGATCGAAGTGAGTTCCCTTTCGGTTGATAAACAATCGTTAATGCTAGTTATGCAGCCACAACATGTTGATAAGGCAGCCAATATTTTACATGAGGCCTATATAACGTCAGATGAGCTATTAGCTTTTCACCTAAAACATGTCTCTTTAGGGTGAGAGCGCACTAATAGATAGTTTACGAAAATATAACTTTTAGTGGATAATAGCGCAGTTGCAATATAATACAGAGATTACTCAAGGAGCAAAGAATGCTAATTTTGACTCGCCGCGTTGGCGAAACACTAATGATCGGTGATGAAGTGACAGTAACAGTTCTTGGTGTAAAAGGTAACCAAGTGCGTATCGGTGTGAATGCACCGAAAGAGGTTTCTGTCCACCGTGAAGAAATCTACATGCGCATTCAAGCTGAAAAAGGTAATGGTAGTGTTGCACCTAGCAACTACTAATTATCACAAGGAAGGCTAGCGAATTTTGCTGGCCTTTTTTATGCTTTGAAGTCACTGATATGACAGAAAAGTTTAATTTCACAGCGCTTTGATTAAATAGCCAACGGTTGATTTGATTTTTGTCGCTTTTACCAAGAAAGTGTTTGACATATTTTTGGTAAAAAGTAATATGTGCCTCCGCAAGACGGTGAGGTGGCCGAGAGGCCGAAGGCGCTCCCCTGCTAAGGGAGTATACGGTTTATAGCCGTATCGAGGGTTCGAATCC
>NZ_CAWMCN010000164.1:0-1624 GCF_963865925.1 Vibrio sp. ZOR0018
CAGATCAATCACTGAATCGTAATCGGAAATATCCATTTCTCGAATTGTAATCACTAAAGCCTCCAAAGCTTATAACGCCCTGTTAAGGTGTGAGCAACGCATTACCGAAGCTACCGCATACCACCTTAAACACAAAACGCAACGCATAGCAAAAATGCCAAGTGTTGCGAATCACTCTTAAACAGTTTGTTATAAGCACATTATGTTATTTTCTTATCAACCAAGCTTGAAAACTCTTTCATTGTTTTTAGCTGCTCATCTGAAAGACACTCTCTTGAGTGAAAATTATTTAGCACCAAGCGTTTTTTGCTGAATGTTGGGTGGCTATTGATAAAATTTAAGTAACCCCGAAGTAGCTCAACCTTAGTCGTAGAGCGGGAAAGAGCCTTTTTTACTTTTTCCTCATAACGCCTTATTTCCAGTTCATCATCATACTCAAACTCTTCCACATACAGTTCACGAGCCAGTTTCTTTTGAGACCAACCAAGAAGGTCAAGCAATGACTTAATTTCATTTTGAATTTCACTGATATCCATTGTGTCCCCAAATGTCCCTATACACTATCGTAAATTAGTCATGTCCGATTGAGACAATAAAACTAACAAACGTAAGGAAAAATTTATGGCTAATAATACTCCACCAAATGGTCCAAGCAAAACTGGTAATCCTTCAGGTGGCGGTCGAGGTAACAACCCTCCACGCACTAAATAAGCATAAGAGTGCTAGGTGCTTGTACCTAGCACTTATTAAGGTTTCGCTTCAGGTTTTGGTCAAATAGATGCTTTGATGATTTAAAGTCGGAGTAGCTAACATCACTAATCGTTCTTTCCACTGCACATAAACACAGTATTTGCTTTTTCTGATACTGGCTTGAACTCAATGATCGACCTGAGCTATTAACACACGCATCAGTAAGTGCAAACTCAACTTCCATAGGGTATCTATTATCGAAGATAACCGCTTCGGTAGCTTGTCCTACACCATACCCAATGACACCAATAATCCCAATATACTTAAGTTTTTTCTTAAGTTGCCAACTTTTCACCGATTTATTACATTCAGTGCAAATATATGATGTTTTGACCTTTGTTGGTCCTTCACATTCACAAATACTCAAAATTACTCCTTATTTTGAACAGTTCGGTGCTTATAACGCCCGGCTAAGGGGTTGACAACGCATAGCCGAACTCAAAAAACACACTGTAAACACTGAACTTCAATTTTGTACTAAAGCCGCCACGCGTTGACAATCCCTCTTGAGCCGTTTGTTATACAACCAAAGAACGAGCTTTTTTGTAAACTTGAAACAAACTAACCGATTCATTTATAAACCAAAATGCTAAATCAGCAAAGAAACAAAAAACTCAAATTGAGCGGTTTGGAAGAACAGTGACGAGCGTAGCATGCTCGGCGGACGTTTGGATGCTGAAGGTTATTTTACCGCTAAACTCACAACGACAAACAACCCAACGCGATCAAGAAACAACAAATATGTGATGATTATTTATTGCTTAACTTAAGCCATGAGAACATGGAACTTATCATTCAATTTCAACTCGATTTAGCTGATAAAAACTCACCTTGCCTAACGCCCGGCTAAGGGGTTGACAACGCACCGCCGAAC
>NZ_CAWMCN010000164.1:1634-3457 GCF_963865925.1 Vibrio sp. ZOR0018
TAAAAAACATACTGTAGACACTGAGCTTCAATTTTGTACTAAAGTCGCCACGCGTTGGCAATCCCTCTTGAGCCGTTTGTTAGGCATTTTTTATATCGAATATCAGTTTTTCTATTTCTTGCCAGAAGAAAATCCCAGCTCGAATTAATGCATTAAGATAATCATCGTTTTTAGTTAAGGCACCATAAGCATTCACTTTTACCGATGTGGGATGAATTAATTTAGAGCACAATTTATGGATTGCGACATAATGATCATCTAACCCATAATCTTTCGCCAGTTGCCTGATATCAAAGCCACCTTTCGATTGAAAAGAACTTTTGTCTAACTCAGCATCTAAAAAAGATTGGGATTCTTTAAATCCAGTCACGTCTTCTTTACGTGCAGACATTAGCTGAATAAAACCCTTATTTATGTCAGTAATATCTTTATAGCCTTGCCCACACCAATTTTTCAAACCTTTTGGATTGGAGTTCACATGTTTAGTAATTAGGTAAAGCTCAAAGATATTTCTAACTTTAAGGCTTGTTATCGTTAAATCACTCCTATCTTCTGAAAACCTGACTATTTCACGTAGCATTTCTTCGAAAAGCTTTAACAATACCATCGCTTTTTCATCTGTGGCTTTGAGCTTTAAATGCCCAATAAACTCCACAATTGAGTGTTGCGATATTTTAAGGTTATCTTCATCTGTTAATTGAATTTTCACACGATCACCACTCTTAAATGCCTAACGCCCGGCTAAGGGGTTGACAACGCACCACCGAACTTAAAAAACACACCATAAACACTGAATTTCAATTTTGCACTAAAGCCGCCACGCGTTGGCAATCCCTCTTGAGCCGTTTGTTATGTTTATTTAGCCTAAGATTTAAGGCACTTAATTGCGTCACTTACCGTCTCAAATTGAATTTTTGTCAAACAAACTTCAGCTCGACAAAACTCGTGACATTGAATCAATCTTGATGCATCTTCTGCTGAAATCTGGACTGAGTTTCCAACCAAGTTAATCGCTGTTGAAGCATCTGAAACCAATGAGTATACAAAGCCTTCAGAATCTATTACTCGATCATCTGAGCTAAAAATCAACCCCACACATTCGCAGTTCAAGTCAGTTTCTGAGCCCAAATAAATGAGCTCATCGTCACCATCCAATTTCAGGATACAAGGCCAATTGACCATGAATTTCTCCAATAAACATAACGCCCAATTAAGTGGTGAACAACGCACTGACCAAGCCGCTGCATTGCACCGTAAAACACTTTACCTAACGCATAGTAAAACTGCCACGCGTTGAGAATCCACTTGAATTGCTTGTTATGTGAATTTTACCGTGAATTCAAAGTAAACCACCGTAGAAATGAAGAGATTTGAATAAGTTACGTAAAAAACGATGCTGACCAAAACCTAAATTTCACAGCGATCTTAGCCAAAGATAGCCACTTGCAGAATCAACAACAAAGAAAGCGCCCTTTCAGCCACAACCAAACCTTTTGCTTCACCAGACTTTCAGAGCTGAATGTCAGCAAATGAATCAGTCAAAAAGACATTTCAATTAAAGCGATTTGAAACTGACGAAACTCAAAACAAACCAGATCAAAAACGCAATTGAGGCAGCCCAAGAACCTTGGACGTGACCAATTGAAATTCTTTCACTGATTCATTTCGACAAAGCTAACTTGCCGAAAATACGGAACGAATTCTCAATGAAATCGTAGAGTTAACCCTAAAAATTCATCCAACACATAACGCCCGGCTAAGGGGTTGACAACGCACCACCGAACTCAAAAAACACACCGTAAACACTGAACTTTAATTTTGTA
>NZ_CAWMCN010000165.1:0-2214 GCF_963865925.1 Vibrio sp. ZOR0018
CTAGAAGCTCGTCAAGTTTTCCTGTTATTTCTTCTTTGCCAAGTGCGTTTCGTGGATTAGGTTTTAGTTTCTAAATTGTCCGTTTTACTTTATCGCTTGAAAGCAATAATGTGTTTTAAATTAAGCCGTTGGGTAGTCAATCTCCGGCTAAAATGCAGCAGCTAACAAACGGCTCAAGAGGGATTGCCAACGCGTGGCGACTTTGGTGCAAAATTGAAGTTCAGTGTTTACGGTGTGTTTTTTGAGTTCGGCTATGCGTTGTCAACCCCTTAGCCGGGCGTTAGGTGAATTGGGGGAATAATGCAGCAAGTTTTAGAAACGGAACGTTTAATCCTTAGGTCATTTGAGCTGTCTGATGCAGAGCAAGTATCAGTATTGGCTGGTGATAAACGAATCGCAGAGATGACGGCAAACATACCGCACCCTTATGAAGTTTCAGATGCAATTTCATGGATTGAAACACATGAAATTGGCTTTGCCAGCGGAGAGAGTATTGTTTATGCGATTGTACTTAAAGAATCGTTAGAGCTTATTGGTGCAGTGAGTTTGCCGAGCTTAAAAGATGGCCAAGGCATCTTGGGTTATTGGTTGGGCGTCGATTTTTGGGGACAAGGTTATGCGACAGAAGCTTCAAAGGCTTTAATTGAGTACGCAAAAGAAAGTCATGGGTTGCGAGAGTTAAAGGTCATGCATCTTGTTGGCAATGATCGTTCAAGGTCAGTTATCGATAAACTTGGTGTTACTTACGTAGAAAATCAAACACTTCGTATGCAAGGTGGTGAACGAGAGGTTTGTGTTTATATTTCAGCGGTATAAATTCACCTAACAAACGCTTCAAGAGGGACAGCCAACGCGTGGCATTTTTACCATGCGTTGGTTATTGTGATTACGATGTTATGCGGCAAGTTGGTGATAGCGTTGGCTGCCCCTTAAGCGGGCGTTATGTTTATCGGAGGAAATCATGATCAGTTGGCCATGTATTCTAAAATTGGATGGTGATGATGAACTAGTTTATCTTGCATCTGATAGTGATTTGAACAGAGAGTGTTCAAATTTGATTTTATGCCCAAATGATAGAGTTATTGATTCTGTTGGAAACACTTTTTCGATAATTATCAATGATGCAGAAGTTAATCTGGTGAGTGAGCAAGTTCAAGTTACAGCGGAACAAGCATCAAAACTAATTCAGTCGCATGAGTTTTGTCGCTCAGAGGTGTGCTTGACAAAAATTCAGTTTGAGTCCGTGTTTGATGCAATTAACTGTCTGAAATCTCAAGATAAATAAACATAACAAGGCGTTTAAGTGGGATTCATGCCGCGTGGCATTTTTGGTCTGCGGTGGTTTTTGTGGTGAAAATGGTCTGCGGAAGGTTGGTTTATGCGGCATTCACCCCTTAACGCGGCGTTATACCTACAGCACAATTTATAGTCTGGAGATCAAATGAGTATCAGTAATCTTGTGAAGAATGAAGTGGATTCGATTGTCAGGCTTGGAGAGGTAGTGGTTAAAAAAGCATCAACAGCTAGAAGCTCACTAGAGGGGAGTGATTTAGCTGAAGTTACGTCTTGGGTAACTAGAGTTGGGCAACTGATATTAAAGCTCTATGGTGAAAATAGTCAGCATTACAAAAATTATACTAAGGCTATAGGGATAGACAATTTTTATGTAATTCACAGTAATTGGTATGGTCACGTATCTCAAGTTCATGGTGTAGCACTAACAGTTAAACACGACATCGAAAATGACCTAATCGCCAACATAAAAGGTTTATTACAAGCCGAGATATTTGCAAATTTCTTAGAAATCGGAGAACACCTTCTGAACGAAGGATACAAAGATGCCGCAGCAGTGACTATTGGTGCAGTTCTGGAGGATGGGCTGCGGGAATTGAGTAAGAAAAATGGTATTGCTGTTGTTAAGCCTAATGGCGCGCCTAAGACAATCGAGCCTTTAAATACTGAGCTTGCTCAAAACGAAGTATATTCAAAGTTGGTTCAGAAGCAGGTCACAAGTTTTGCTCACATTCGAAATAAAGCTGCACATGGTCAATATGACGAATATGACGTATCACAAGTTCAAATGATGTTGTTGTTTGTACAAGGTTTTTCAGCGCAATATTTAAGCTAAATAGGTATAACAAACGCTTCAAGAGGGACAGCCAACGCGCGGCATTTTTACTATGCGTTGGTTTTTGTGATTACGGTGTTATGCGG
>NZ_CAWMCN010000166.1:0-2152 GCF_963865925.1 Vibrio sp. ZOR0018
GTTGGGTAGTCAATCTCCGGCTAAAGTGCAGCAGCTAACAAACGGCTCAAGAGGGATTGCCAACGCTTGGCGGCTTTAGTTCAAAATTGAAGTTCAGTGTTTAAGTGTGTTTTTTGAGTTCGGTGGTGTGTTGTCAACCCCTTAGCCGGGCGTTATGTGTTTGGTCAGTTTTTAGGGTCCAAGCTACGATTTCATTGAGAATTCGTTTCGTGTTTTCGGCAAGTTGGCTTGGTCGAAATGGATTCGTGAACAACCTGAGATTGATCGTTTTCAAGGTTCTTGGGTTGCCTCAATTAAGTTTTGGATCTGGTTTGTGTTGAGTTTCGTCAGTTTCAAATCGCTTTAATTGAAATGTCTTTTTGACTGATTTTCTTGCTGACATTCAGCTCTGAAAATCTGGTGACGCAAAAAATTTAGCGGTTGCTGAAAGGGCGCTTTCTTTGTTGTTGATTCTGTAAGTGGCTCTCTTTGGCTCAGAACGCTGTGAAATTTAGGTTTTGGTAAGCATCGTTTTTGTACGTAACTTATTCAAATATCTTCATTTCTACGGTGGTTTACTTTGAATTCATAGCTAAATTCACATAACAATCAATTCAAGTGGATTCTCAACGCGTGGCAGTTTTACTATGCGTCAGGTAAAGTGTTTTACGGTGCAATGCAGCGACTTGGTCAGTGCGTTGTTCACCACTTAATTGGGCGTTATGTGTTTTTGAGTTTACAAAAGGAGATTTGTAGTGAAGGTTTATGGAGATATCCAATCTGGAAACTGTTACAAGGTCAAGCTGTTGCTTGCCTTCTTAGGCATTGAGCATGAATGGCATCACGTCAATATTTTAAAAGGTGACACAAAAACAGCCGAGTTTTTATCCATTAACCCGAACGGAAAAATACCCGCAGTTGTTTTGGATGATGGTCGTTGTTTGTCAGAGTCGAACGCAATTCTTGGCTATTTTGCAGATGGCACAGCGTTAATTCCTAGTGACCAATATGAAAAGGCTAAAATGTACGAATGGTTGTTCTTTGAACAATACAGTCATGAGCCATTTATCGCCGTGGCTCGTTTTATCCAAAAATATCAAGGTATGCCAGAGTCAAGATTAGAGGAATATCGTGCCTTACAACCTGGAGGTAATAAAGCCTTATCAATAATGGAAAGTCGCTTAGCTCAAACGGATTATCTTGTTGGTAAGCAACTCACTATCGCTGATATTGCACTGTACGCTTATACGCATGTTGCAGATGAAGGTGGTTTTAACTTATCCGATTACCCCAATATTCAAGCGTGGTGCAAAAGACTCCAAGAGCAAGCAGGCTACGTTGGTATGACGGAAACAAACACATAACAAACGCTTCAAGAGGGACAGCCAACGCGTAGCATTTTTATTATGCGTTGGTTTTTGTGATTAAGGTGTTATGCGGAAAGTCAGTAGTAGCGTTGTCTGCCCCTTAAGCGGGCGTTATGCCTCTTTTGTAAACCTCTAGCAATTACTTAAATTAAGGTCTAAAATTAGGTCTGATTTTAATGCTTATATGGTGAAGTTATGAGACAGGTATTAGCGAATTGCTCTGCCAGTATTTCAGAGTTAAAGAAAAACCCAACTGCTCTTTTGAACGAGGCTGATGGTTCAGCTATTGCGATCCTTAACCACAACAAACCCGCAGCTTACCTTGTACCGGCTGAAACTTACGAGTATCTGATGGATATGCTTGATGATTATGAGCTTTCCCAAATAGTAGATAGTCGTCGTGGTGATTTGTCGCAAGCTGTGGAAATCAATATTGATGACTTATAAGTTAAAGTTTTTGCCGGCAGCCCAAAAGGAGTGGAGTAAGCTAGCGCCAACTATTCAGAGTCAATTTAAAAATAAACTCAAAGAAAGGCTAGAAAATCCCTACGTTCCATCATCAAAGTTACGGGGTTATGATTCTGTTTACAAAATCAAACTTCGTACAGCTGGTTATCGTTTGGCTTATGAAGTCATCGACAATGAAGTTGTCGTTTATGTACTCGCTGTTGGTAAACGAGATAAAGACGCTGTTTATAAGAAACTCGCTTCACGCTTCAGCTAGCGGCATAACAAACGCTTCAAGAGGGACAGCCAACGCGCGGCATTTTTACTATGCGTTGGTTTTTGTGATTACGGTGTTATGC
>NZ_CAWMCN010000166.1:2162-3308 GCF_963865925.1 Vibrio sp. ZOR0018
TGTAGTAGCGTTGGCTGCCCCTTAAGCGGGCGTTATATTCTTAGAGGTAAAATTTAGTTGAATCAATATAAACATGAATTAATGGGAGTGCTTTTTGGACTTTCGTTGCTGAATTTATGGTATTTCAGTGGTATCGCAATTGAAGAGGAAGTTCTACCTAAGCACTATGATTACTTTGTCAATGTAGTGACTGTAACATTCAGTACTGCTCTCGGTGCTTATCTTGCATTTCGCTACAATGCATCGATCGAGCGACAAAAAAGAGAAATCCTAATTTCTGAAAATCAAACTGTAGAAGTTGCAAAGCTAAATCGGGCTCTATTTAATTTGGGGCGGCAGTTGAATGCAATTGGTAATATGAAGCTAGTTTTATCGAGATATGACAACGATTATGAGTTGGCTTTCAAAATGAGAGTGGAGAAAAACTTCGACAGCTCTCCGATGGTTGATTTTGATGAGTTGACATTAATCTTGCCTGAAGAGTTACCAATGTTGTTAGAGCTAGATAATGAGCAAACAGGGTTTTTAACGACATTAGAATCATTTCAAGTGCGCAGTGATTTCTTTATTAATAGGCTTCAACCAGAAATGGCTGAATTAGGTCTTCTCGATAGAAAAGTGACGGTAGAAGAACTTCATGAAAAATTGCCGTATGGGACATACAAAGGTGCAATCCAGTCTGCGACCGTTTTCAAAGAGAACGTGGAAAAAACTTCGGTGGGTTTAGAAAAAGCTTTCAAAGAATTACGGTTAGCTTGCAAAAACAAGTACCCAGAAGCAAAGTTCATTAACGTTGAGTAACGAATATAACAAAGCATTTAAGAGGGACAGCCAACGCGTGGCATTTTTATTATGCGTTGGTTTCTGTGGGTACGATGTTATGCGGAAACTTGGTAGTAGCGTTGTCTGCCCCTTAATGCGGCGTTAGGCAAGGTGAGTTTTTATCAGCTAAATCGAGTTGGAATTGAACGGTAAATTCCATGTTTTCTGGCTTAAGTTAAGCAATGAATAATCATCACATATTTGTTGTTTCTTGATCGCGTTGGGTTGCTTTTCGCTGTGAATCCATCGGCAAAATAACCTTCAGCATCCAAACGTCCGCCGAGCATGCTACGCTCGTCACTTTTCTTCCAAATCGCTCAATTT
>NZ_CAWMCN010000167.1:0-1421 GCF_963865925.1 Vibrio sp. ZOR0018
GCGAAAATGCTTATTTGCCGACAGCTCAAACGAATGGCCGAAGAAATCCCAAAAGATTGAACCCTTAAATTTACCTGAGTGCATAACGCCCAATTAAGGGGTGAGCAACGCTACCACCCAACCTAAAGCATTGTGCCGTAGACACTAAATTGGAAGTAGAACCCAAAATGCCAAGCGTTGGGAATCCCTCTTAAATTGTTTGCTAGCACTTTCCAGCTAGTTGAAGTGTCAACTCTTTTGCGGAAATTTCTTGACACCCTTGTGCATTTTGACCACACCATAATGGAGAAAAATCATCCATCCCCTGTTTTTCAGCGCTATTGCGTAATTGAGACATTTCAAGAGAAGCGTACGGAAAATCAGGAGCAAGCACGCTCATACAGCCTAGTTCATCCATAACTCGATTAACTATACCTCGGGCTGGTCTACCCGAAAATATGTTGGTTAAAGCTGTATGTGATGATTTATCACTTTTTAGTGCCCGTTTATGTATATCGGATGCCTCAGCTTCTGCGCACAGTAAATACGATGTTCCAACCTGCACAGCACACGCCCCCAACTGCAAGCAAGCTCTCACACCATTATTATCACTAATACCACCTGTTGCTATAACAGGCACTTTAACCTGCTTGACAACCTGAGACACAAGCGAAACTAACCCTAGTTGCGTTGAGATTTTATCAGTTAGGAACATTCCTCTGTGCCCTCCCGCTTCTAAACCTTGAGCTATTATTCCATGCACACCTTGCGACTCTAGCCAAATAGCCTCCTCCACCGTCGTTGCAGATGACACTACCTTCGTCCCCCAACTTTTGACTCGTTGTAACAAATCTTTATTTGGCAACCCAAAATGGAAACTAATGAATTCCGGTGAAAAACGCTCAATTGCATCAGCAATATCATGGCTAAATGGCACTCGTGTACCACCGACAGAAAGGTTTACTTCAGAGTCCAGCTCGGCAAAATATGGCTGAAGTGTGTTTCGCCAAATCACTTGACGATTTTCATCGTAAGGACGTAAGTTATGACAGAAAAAATTAAGATTATATGGTTTGCTAGTTGCCCCTTTAATAGCTTCAATCTCATTGATTATTTTTTCCGTACTTAACATACCGCAAGGTAAAGAGCCCAATCCGCCAGCCTCACTAACGGCAATCGCCAAAGCGCTACCCTGCACTCCCGCCATCGGTGCTTGAATGATTGGAAAATCCGTACCTAATAATTCCTTGTAGTTCATAGTGTTCCTTAACTATTTTTGGTGCTAACGCCCGGCTAAGGGGTTGACAACGCATAGCCGAACTCAAAAAACACACTGTAAACACTTAACTTCAATTTTGCACTAAAGTCGCCAAGCGTTGGCAATCCCTCTTGAGCCGTTTGTTATGCAAATTCAATGAGGTAAACTGAATTTACACGACCAA
>NZ_CAWMCN010000168.1:0-1915 GCF_963865925.1 Vibrio sp. ZOR0018
GCATCGTTAATGCCTACGAGCCTGTCTAGGGCATCGTACTGATACTGGCGTAAGCTATCACCATTTCTACCAAGCTGTTGTTGCAGCAGTAATCCTGTGTCACTCCATTGGTGGTGAAGACTAAAACCCTGCTCTGTGACGCGAGTTTGCTCATGCCCACTCGGGTGATACGCAAATTGCAGCGGGGTATGCTCGCCTACAGACAGTTGCTGTAATTGGTGCTTCGTCCATTGATATTGTCGCGCGGTTTTGCTGCCTGATGAACCAATACGGCGGCCATGTTCGTCGTATTCATGAACGATTGGGGTGCCATTGAGGTTTTCTTCCAATAGCAGCCCAGATGGGCTGTAAGCAAAGGATACCCATGCATCACCATTTTCGGTGTAGGTTAAGCGAGAGGCGGCGTCGTACTGATAGTGGTCGACGCGCGTAAGAATTGAAGGGACAAATGCCCCAACGGATGGAGCGGATATGAGTTGTTAGTACAAAACAGGCGAAGCTCAAGTTGAAC
This sequence comes from Vibrio sp. ZOR0018, assembly GCF_963865925.1. Lineage (NCBI taxonomy): Bacteria > Pseudomonadati > Pseudomonadota > Gammaproteobacteria > Vibrionales > Vibrionaceae > Vibrio > Vibrio sp. ZOR0018. The sequence continues at coordinate 512 of NZ_CAWMCN010000168.1, forward strand.
AAACGTCGCATCCATTTACTTCGATTGGATAGCTAGCTTCCCGTCCCCATCTTTATCATCACGCCCTAACCTAAACAAAGAATCAACTTGTTAGCGCTTGGCAACTCCGGCAGTTCATTGTCAGAGAGTAAAACCATTCAAATATCACTAACTACTGCCTAGATTTGGCCACTTACCTATCGCGACAAGGGCCAACCAAAGCCTCGCGCTGTATAAGCATGCGACCTTTATAATAGTGCCTGTCCTTGTTATTTTATAGTTATGTTCATAAATCATGCTGACTGCACAAAAAACAAACCAGCATCTGATGAATTTGAGATATCCCTTTTAATAAACAAATATCCATTCGCATCCGAAAAATAGAAAGCTTCACCATTTTTCACAGGAATATCATTTGAATAAAACTGAGCCACAAAATAATATTCATCCAATAGTTTTTCAAAACCTATCAAGCCATTGGGTATATTATCAGAAATAAATGAAAATGCGGGGAAGGCATCTTCAGGAAGGTCAACACTATTAACTTCAGCATCAATTCCGTTGGATAGCGAAAATTCATAACAATTAGAAGCTATCACTTTAGTGAAACCACTCTTTATATAATTAAGTTCATCTTCCCCGCCAAAGAAAGAAATATCATCCAAAAAATAATCATTATCTGAGTATGTTGATAATATCGAAAACACCCTCCCTTTAGGGAATAATTCTTTAGAAAGAGTTTCATTAATTTTGTCACCATCAATAGATGCGATTAATAACAACTCATCTCCTGCTGGATTATGAAACTTACCCATCGAATCTGGGAGAGCTCCCCCAAACATAACACCAGTATACTCAGAAGACTCATTGCTGCTTACTTTATGTACTATGCTCATGTTCATCCTTTTATTTACAAGATTTACTAATTTGTTCATAAAACTCTTCAGAGTTTTTCCTAAGTTGAGAAACTGACTCTTCAGGGACACCAGCTCTACGCATAGCCTCACTTGTAATATCTAACTCTTCCGCAATCGTAGATTTAAATTGGTTTTTCCCTAATCCATGCTCTCCCCTAACAATGTTCTCATGGTAATGGACGCCACCTATACCACGACTATCCTTCCTAGGCCCTCTAGTATGGTGATCTAAATCAAGTGCAATTGATGGGTTTCCACCTAAACGAGAATCTCCAGCCAAGCCCTGCTGTTTCAAAAATTCGTGTCTAATTAGCTCGTGAGCCTGTAATCCATCCCCTACATGAGCACCACCATTCAAACCACTATAAGTCCCTAAGTCGAATAAAGAAGCCAACCCCAACGGATCAACCCACTCCAGCGGGTTAAATACATACGCCTGCGGCCTTAGCCCTCCCGCAAACCCTATAGGGTCTGGGCTTAGGTACTGGCCACTGTCTGCATCGTAATA
>NZ_CAWMCN010000169.1:0-1161 GCF_963865925.1 Vibrio sp. ZOR0018
TACAAAATTAAAGTTCAGTGTTTACGGTGTGTTTTTTGAGTTCGGTGGTGCGTTGTCAACCCCTTAGCCGGGCGTTATGTTTTATCATACTCTTTTGTCTATACTGACTACATAATGGTATTGAAGGGAAAATTTGACATGAAACAGATGTTATTTATTTTGTGGTTACTAATAATCCCAAGCATGTCTAGAGCAGAAATTAAGTTAGTGACACTGGATTATCCCCCGTATATAACTCAGGATAAAGATAAGCTTGATGGTGTTGCTGTAAGACTATTAAGAGATATTTTTCAACAAATAGATACACCCATTAAAATAAATATTTTGCCATGGGGAAGAGCAATCAATTATGTGGAAAATGGCACGGCTGATGCCATATTTACAGCGTTTAAAACACCAGAAAGAGAAAAGTTTGCTGACTATAATAATGAAGTGCTATTTAATCAAAAAATTATAATTATTAGGCCAAATGTAAGTCATGTTATTTGGGATAAGTCAAATATCAAGGAATTAAGTATCTGTTTGGTCAATAATGTTAGTTATGGGACTTGGTTAGACAGCATGCTAGCTCAAAACAACTTTAAAGCAATATACAAAGTTAATTCAGCGGAGCAGTGTGTCCTAATGTTACTTTCTAACAGAGTTGATTTTTGGGTCAATAATGAGTTTGGTGCAAGATATATAGCCGCTCAAATGGGTGTAACTAATGATATTTACTTGGAAACTCCACCATTAGAGTCAACACCAAGCTACATTGCATTTTCTAAAAAAAATCAACATTTGGATTTAGTAAAAAAGATTGACCATACGCTAAGGACAATGAAAGAAAATGGTGCATATCAAAGGATAATTGATGATTATTTCAATGAAATAGGAAGTAAGTAGCCATTTTTTCGATCAACATAACAAACGGCTCAAGAGGGATTGCCAACGCGTGGCGGCTTTAGTGCAAAATTGAAGTTCAGTGTTTACAGTATGGTTTTTTGAGTTCGGCGGTGCGTTGTCAACTCCTTAGCCGGGCGTTAGCTGAGGTTAAGAGAAATCATAAAATTACGTGTTTATTTTTCTTAGTCTGAGGCTCTAGCTTTACACCTGAAAGTCAGCACTTTTCCATGTATCTCGCCAGTGGCACTGTTCGTGAAGCGGTTGAACTAACCGAAG
>NZ_CAWMCN010000170.1:0-967 GCF_963865925.1 Vibrio sp. ZOR0018
CATAACGCCGCGTTAAGTAGTGAGCAACGCAACCACTGAACCTAAACCATTGTGCCGTAAACACTAAAGCCGAATCAAACCGAAAATGCCGAGCGTTGCGAATCTGTCTTAAACGCTTTGTTATACGAATTTTTATAGCTGTTCATTTTTATAGTAAAAGCCTTGCGGTAATGTCATTGTAATTGATCCACTTTCTGTATAAAGACCAACATAAGACCCGTTTTTTAAGATAATTAAACCTGTGACTTCTTCTTCAATAGTCGGGTTATACTCCTTGAGGTGCTTAGTCTTAATTGAAACGCAGGGATTCCAGCCGTTCTCAGCCCTTTCACAAATTTTACCATTTTTCCCGTCTAGGTACTCTGACACTACTAGTTGCCCATGTTGATTGCCAATGCTTGGCAAAAATACCCATATAGAAACGAACAGAGGTAGTAGACATAAAATGAATAAGAAAAAATATGACGCCAAGAAAGCAAAAAATGCCTGCTCCTTCGCAAAGAGCCATGCTAGTGGTTTGAGGATATAAGCAAATAGAAACGGATGAGTGGCTTTAAAGCGCACATAACGTACTTTAGACCTATAGTTTTTAACACCATTTACATTTGTAGCTTGTACATTTGAGGTTGTAGTTTCTGCGGTTAAAGACGACCAAACCCTTGCAAATAAATACACCGTAGGGAAAATCACTAATACTGCATGGGGATATGTACCCATTACAATTATTAAGTTTACGCCTAGTTCCCTACTTGCATAATATGTCCATACTATTGCATTAGCCCAGTCTATAGCGAAAAATGCATATTCAAAACCAAAAGCTTCCACATAGCCTTGGTAGTAACCAAGACCGTAGACATACATTGCATTGGTTAATAATCCAGATCCAGCAAATATCAGTAGAACTCTCTTAAAAATTCTTTGAACAACTACTTCCAATCGACACTCCCTGATAATTCGTATAACGCCC
>NZ_CAWMCN010000171.1:0-2734 GCF_963865925.1 Vibrio sp. ZOR0018
ACATAACGCCCGGCTAAGGGGTTGACAACGCACCACCGAACTCAAAAAACACACCGTAAACACTGAACTTTAATTTTGTACTAAAGCCGCCACGCGTTGGCAATCCCTCTTGAGCCGTTTGTTATATTCGATTCACTTAACCATGATAGGCTACGTATTTAATCCTGATTACCATAATGATCCACGGCGAAACTAAACATGACTTTAATCAAAAAGAACGTGCTGGTGATTAAGAACCAAGTGGGTAACGGTAAAAACATAAGTAATAACAAACCACTACACATTAGATTTGCAGAAATGAACAGTTGGATACGATTGTCCTTTAAAGCATTTACCACTAAGGCAGATATTATTGTGTAGGCCCAGATTAGAAACGCATACTCTAAGGGTGCAGAAAGAAGCCACGCTATTGCTAAGATATGAATATGTATAGCAATAAAAAGAAAGCGTCCCTTTCTCCTTTCTGCGTAGAACTTATTTGTGCCTCGACTAAAATTTGCAATGCACCCAGCCAGCACATCAGCAATTAGAATGAAACCTAACACTGTCAACCAACCATTTTCATGGGCTATAGGACGATAAAACTGGAAATAAATTAGAAAACTACCAAATAAGGCAAATATTGCCGTACAAGTAATTTCAATTAAAGATTGCTTTTCACCAAAGACCTCATGAAGATACTTGGGGATTTCAATATATTTCATCCTTTGTCCTTAAAAAGTTCACCGATCAGCTTGTGGAATATAACGCCCGCCTAAGGGGCTGACAACGCATTAACACAAAACTCAAACACAACAACTGCAACCACCGCGGCTCATTGGGACTGGAAACGCCGCGCGTTGACAGTCCCTCTTGAGGCGTTTGTTAGCTTCGTAGCCCATTGTTTACCAATGACTTTTTAAACACATTTGCTTGAAAGTCATTTTACGTAAAAGCATCACTCAAACACACGTCCAACGCCAAAAGCTGTGAAGTTGGCTGCCAAAACTCAAAACGGTCAAGGCTAAGTTGGCCACGGTTAAGAATCCGCGACAAAGAAAGCACACTTTCAGCGATGATGCAGCCTTTGTGAAACCAAACTTTCCGTGTGGAGCAACCAACAACATTGAAGCATCGAGGTTTGATAGTTTTCAGCGACTTTGAAACTGCTGAACATTCAACACTTTCTACCAAGTCAGCATCAGAAAGACTAGAAAGCCAAATTGTGCGACTTGAACGCTAGAATCTGAGTTCTAAGAAGAATTGAGCTTAGATTTTCATGGTTTTAGCCTTTAAGAAGCTAACGCCCGGCTAAGGGGTTGACAACGCACCGCCGAACTTAAAAAACACACCGTAAACACTGAATTTCAATTTTGTACTAAAGCCGCCAAGCGTTGGCAATCCCTCTTGAGCCGTTTGTTAGCTGAATTTTTCAAACGGTTTTAGAAGACCATTTCGTTCGTTTAGTAAAGCATGACGCTCTTCTTCTGAAACAAGGTTCAAAATAAGCGATATTTCTATGAACCTTGTATGAGCCTCTCTAAAAACCTCAGACTCAAAACAACTTTCTATCCAATAGAGCTCTTCACCACTGATGCTGTGAAACACTTCCACAGGCATATAATCGCAGTGTTCAGGGTCAGCAAAGTCTGATGTTTGTTCTATACCAAATGGACCGATATTATTACCGAAAAGCCACGGTAAAAGGTACACATTAGATAACATCGTTGCTGCTAATTCATACGTTGCCTTTTCTGTATTACCTAAACGATGAGACAAAATTGAGCGAGATAGCATTTGAATTGGTTCGCCAATATCATCTGGAAATTGGACGTCATACCACTCCATGTACTCTTTTGCTTTTTCTAAATCATTAAGTACAAGCAACAACGGAAATATTAAATACCTTTTCCCGTAACCGTCCGAGATAGCACCATACTCTCTAAGCTCACGATTAAGCCCAGATTTGTAGCTTGAAATTTTAGCTCGAATTTTCTTTTCTGTATCTGGAACTGTAAACATACTCAAATCTCGTCCTATTCAGCTAACGCCCAATTAAGGGGTGAGCAACGCTACCACCCAACCTAAAGCATTGTGCCATAAACACTTAACTTGAAGTAGAAGCAAAAATGCCAAGCGTTGGGAATCCCTCTTAAATTGTTTGTTAGCCGACACTCTCAAGGTCAAACCTCGATGCTTTCAATTGATGTTACTATACGCCATTCGATACCAACAAAACCTATGAGAAATTATTGATGTCAGGTCAAAAACCACTACTAGATGAAGTAATGTTAGCTTTCCAAGTAATTCCACGAGTTAAAGAAGGCAATAACTTTGAAGTCGTCGATAAAGCCATTGAAGTTGTGAAAGCTTCTGGTGTCCCATTCCAAGTCAGTGCAATGGAAACCACGTTGAAAGGTGAGCTAAACCAACTGTTATAAATCGTAAAAGATGCACAACAAGCTTGCTACGATGCTGGCGCTGTTGAGGTTATCACCAACATTAAGATTCACAGCAAGACTGAAGCTGCTACCGACACCTTCTGTACTTACGACAGAGGTGTAACTAAAGCTAACCACATGTTTGTAAACAGCTAATTATTATGCCGTCACTTGAGATTTTCGACGTGACGGCTAACGCCCGCTTAAGGGGCAGACAACGCTACTACCAACTTTCCGCATAACACCGTAACCACAAAAACCAACGCATAGTAAAAATGCCGCGCGTTGGCTGTCCCTCTTGAAGCGTTTGTTAT
>NZ_CAWMCN010000172.1:0-1243 GCF_963865925.1 Vibrio sp. ZOR0018
AAAAGTGTTAGATGAGAAGAAAGCCAGTGATGAAAGAGCTAGAATTGTTAATTTTTTCATTGTGATATATTCCAAAATAGTTTGATTGTGACTAGAGCATAACGCCCGGCTAAGGGGTTGACAACGCACTGCCGAACTCAAAAAACACACCGTAAACCCTGAATTTCAATTTTGCACTAAAGCCGCCACGCGTTGGCAATCCCTCTTGAGCCGTTTGTTATAAGCGTGGTTGAGTATCCCTATGAACCCAAACAACATTTTCATTCGACGCTGGTGTTTCAAACCAAGACCAGAACAATTTCAACATTTCAGGTGTAATTTCATACGATTTGCCATCCAAATCTGAATTACGTGAAAGTGCCCTTTGTTGGCATGTTTCGAAGGGAACATCAAGATAATGAACTTCACTCTCAACACCCACCTCTGATGCCCAACCAATAAAAGTTTCTCGGTCAGCTTTGCGCCAAAAACCAAAATCGAAAATAACTGGGACACCAAGAGCAAAAAGCTGGCGAGCAGAGTCTTTGAATAAGTCTTGAAGCGTAGCCAAACGGCTATCGAAGACTTCACGCTCCATATGTTCACCATATAAAGGAATCATCCATTCATCGATGGAGAAACGAAAGGCTCCATGTTTATTTGCAAGCTTCTTAGAGTAGGTAGTTTTACCCGAACCAATAAAGCCACATACGAAATAGATTTTGGTCATAATTCCTCTTTAGCTTATAACGCCCGCTTAAGGGGCGCAGGCACGTAATACAAAAGCTACCGCACAGTGCCGTAACCACTAAACCCAACGCAAACTGAAAATGCCACGCGTGCCAAGTCCCTCTTTAACGCTTTGTTATGTTTAAGCTTCAAGGGCTTACGTTTTACAAAAGCCAAGATTAACTCAGCTTTGATTCACAAACAAAAGCCAAGACCTAAAAAACTGAAACGATTCATAGATTTAAAAAACAGACTTCGAATTTCGGCAATTCAAGCCCAAAAACCTGTGTTCAAAATACTGATTGAGCCAGCCGAACCAACCTCGCGCTTACTCGAAAATAGGCTGAGGCAATTCTCTGAATTTCCAGCGCCAAAGAATAAATGTCCAGAAAACAGCGCCCGCTGAAGCCAACTTGCCGACAAACACAAAACCAATCAGCCGAGGGAACAAAGAAAAACCATAACCCACTGATTTTTGGTGATTAAACATAACGCCCGGCTAAGGGGTTGACAACGCATAGCCGAACTCAAAAAA
>NZ_CAWMCN010000172.1:1253-1828 GCF_963865925.1 Vibrio sp. ZOR0018
AAAGTCGCCATGCGTTGGCAATCCCTCTTGAGCCGTTTGTTATGAAAATTCAATAAGATAAACTGACTTTACTCGATCAAAAGCCACGATTGCAATGGTTGAGTGATTCAAGAACCAACCCAAGTAAGAACCGTGATAAATAAGCAGCCAAAACAAAGCCCACCTTTCAGCAACCAACCAAGCTTTTGAATCAGACAAACTCAACAAGCAAGACTTTCAGCAAGTGCAAAATGCTCGAATAACTTGCTCTTTCCACACTTTGCGCACGCTGAATTGGCAACAAACCAGCACCAAAACTCATTGAGGCAAACAAAGAACCTTGCCTGTTTTACGGTTTGAGTTAACCACGAATTTGAGGGTGAAAGTGCTCATTTGCCGACAACACAAAACGAATGGTCAGAGAAATCCCAAAAGATTGAATCCCTAAATTTACCTGAGTTGCATAACGCCCGGCTAAGGGGTTGACAACGCATAGCCGAACTCAAAAAACACACGGTAAACACTGAACTTCAATTTTGTACTAAAGCCGCCACGCGTTGGCAATCCCTCTTGAGCCGTTTGTTAGGCCAACCAAT